>NZ_QAJD01000175.1:20086-27638 GCF_003061465.1 Aeromonas sp. HMWF017 | reverse complement strand
CCACCATCTGCTGTCGCAAGGGGTGCTGGGGCAGGGGAGCAATCGCCACTACTACCTCAATCCGGCGCTGGAGCAGCAACCCAGATAGTGAGAAGGCCACCGGAACGCGGTGGCCTTTTTCGTTATCGAGTGGCTGTGGCACTCAGTGAGTCAGCACCATCATCAGGCTGAGGAAGGCGGCCAGTCCGCCACCGATGCCGATGATCCAGTAAAACCCCTTGGCCCCCTGTTTGAGCGGGATGCGGAAGTAGAGCAGAAATGCCCACCACCCCAGTGCCAGCAACAGAGGAATAAGAAACATTCGAGCCATGGTGTCCTCGCTGTTATTCTGTTGACCCTTGATCAATCAACAGGATGGATTGTGCAATGACGCAACTACAGATTACCGCATTCGGTGACCCCTCGGTACTCAAGCTCACCCCTTCCCTCGATAAGGTGCCAGCCGATGGCGAAGTGCGGGTGCGCATCTGCTTTGCGGGGGTCAATCCCATCGATGCAAAAACCCGCGCCGGTCTTGGCTGGGCGGCCGCCCAGAACAAGGACAAGCTGCCCTGGACGCCGGGTTATGACGTCTCCGGCGTGGTAGAGAAGGTGGGCCCCGGTGTGACCTCGCTGGTCGAGGGGGAGCGGGTGTGCGGTATGGTTGGGTTTCCCCTCACCGCCGGTGGCTACGGGGAGTCTGTGGTGGCAAGCGAGAGCGAGCTGGTCAAGCTTGACGGGGTGAGCCTGCAGCAGGGGGCGGCGCTGCCACTGGCCGGTCTCACTGCCTGGCAGGGGCTGCTTGAGCACGGCGGCCTCCAGAGCGGTCAGCGGGTATTGATCCTCGCAGGTGCCGGTGGTGTTGGCCATCTGGCGGTGCAGTTTGCCAGCGCCTATGGCGCCGAGGTGGTGGTTACCGCCAGCCCCGACAACCATGGCTTCCTGCACGCACTGGGGGCGCGCTGGATGGTGGATTACCATGATGCGAACTGGCCCGCGCGGGTGGTGGCAGAGGCCGGTCAGGTCGATCTGGTGCTGGATCTGGCGGGCGGCGAGAGCGGCAAGGCGGCGCTCGCTTGCGTCAAGTCGGGTGGCCGTCTGGTGACGGTACCCACCATCACTGCCCAGCAGATCAAGGATGCAGGGACTGCGGCGGCTATCGAGGTGGTTGGCATGCTGGTTCACCCTGACCAGAAGCAGCTGGGTCAGATGTTGATGCTACTGCGTCAGGGGGAGGTGAAGGTCACCCTCGCCGGTGAATTCCCCCTTGCCGAGGGGGCGCTGGCCCATCAGGCCATCGAAGGGGGCCATGTGCGCGGCAAGTTGCTGCTGCGGATGCCTGCGGCCGATGGCCTGCCCGGATGAATGGCATTACCGAGATGGGGCTGGGGTGGCTCTTTTTAAGCGCATTCACCTCCGCCACCCTGCTGCCCGGCAGCTCCGAAGTGCTGCTGGGGGCCATGGCGGCCAAGGGGGAGTGGAGCATGGCGAGCCTGCTGCTGTGGGCGACGCTGGGCAATACCCTCGGCTCCATGACCACCTGGTGGCTCGGCTGGCTCGCCACCTTCAAGAAAAAACCGGAAGATTTTCAAGGCCGTGGGGAACAAAAAGCCTTAGGTTGGCTCAAACAACATGGTCACTGGTGTCTGCTGCTTGCCTGGACGCCGGTGGTCGGTGATGGTCTCTGTCTGTTGGCCGGTTGGCTGCGCCTCTCCTTCTGGCGCTCTCTCATTCTGATCGGGCTCGGCAAATTGTTCCGTTATGCCCTGGTTTTTCTGCTGGCCAGTCACATTTTCTAGCCTGTTTTTGTCACTCACGAGGTTACCGTGAACAAAGTCATACCTTTAACGATTCTGCTGAGCTTCACCCTGCCGGTGCTGGCGGCACCGACCCTGATCGCCGAACAGGGCAAGGAGGAGGGCAAGCTCGCCATCCCCTACCAGATGTACAAGCTGGACAACGGCCTGACCGTGATCCTGGCCCCTGACCGCTCCGATCCGCTGGTGCACCTCGATGTGACCTATCACGTCGGCTCATCCCGCGAGACGGTCGGCAAGTCCGGCTTCGCCCACTTCTTCGAGCACATGATGTTCCAGGGCTCGAAACACGTCGGTGATCAGGAGCATATGCGGATCATCAACGAGGCCGGTGGCGACATGAACGGTACCACCAACAAGGATCGCACCAACTACTACGAGACGGTGCCTGCCAACCAGCTGGAAAAAGTGCTCTGGCTGGAGGCGGACCGGATGGGCTTCCTGCTCGATGCGGTGAGCCAGAAGAAGTTTGAGATCCAGCGCGCCACCGTCAAGAACGAGCGGGCTCAGCGGGTCGATAACCAGCCGTACGGGCTGGTGAGCGAGAAGGTGGGGGAGGCGCTCTATCCGCGTACTCACCCCTACTCCTGGCAGCCCATCGGTTACGTGGAAGATCTCGACCGGGTCGATGTGAACGACCTCAAGCAGTTCTTCCTGCGTTGGTATGGCCCCAACAATGCCACCCTGACTCTGGGCGGCGACTTTGACAGCAAGCAGGCTCTCGAGTGGATCGAGAAGTACTTTGGCTCCATCCCGCGCGGCCCGGACGTGGCCGAGCCGACGCCAAAGCCGGTGACTCTGCCCGAGACCCGCTACGTGACGTTGCAGGACAAGGTGCACCTGCCGCTGCTCTATATCGGCTACCCCACCGTCTCTCTTGGCGATCCGCAGGAGCCTGCGCTCGACATGTTTGCCGACGTGCTGGGCGGGTCCGCCAGCTCCATGCTCTACCAGTCGCTGGTGAAAACCGGCAAGGCGATCGATGTGGGGGCGTCCCACTACTGCGAAGAGCTGGCCTGTACTCTGACCGTCTACGCCTACCCCAATCCGTCACAGGATGGCAGCCTCAAGACCCTCAAGGGGGAGGTGGACAAGGTGATCGGCGAGTTCGCCCAGCGCGGCCTCAAACAGGAAGATCTGGAGAAGGCGATCGCCAAGTACCGTGCCTCCGCCATCTGGGGTCTGGATAGCGTCTCCGGCAAGGTGAGCCAGCTCGCCATGGGTCAGGTGTTTGCCCAGGATCCCAACTATGTGTTCAAGACTCTCGATGCCATCGGCAAGGTGACACCTGAGCAGGTGAAGGCCGCCTACGACAAGTTCATCGCCGACAAGCCTGCGGTGGTGCTGAGCGTGGTGCCCAAGGGCAAGACCGAGTGGCAGGTTGCCACCCCGAACTTTACCCCCGCCAAGCGCGAACTGCCGGATTACAGCAAGCATGACGAAGCGCTGGCCGAACGACCGGTAAAAGACAATTTCGATCGCAGCGTGCAGCCCAAGGCGAGCGAGGCGGTGAGCGTCAAGGTGCCCGCCATCTGGCACGGCAAGCTCGACAAGAACATCGAGATTATCGGCACCAAGAGTGACGAGATCCCCGCGGTCTCCATCATGATCGCCCTGCCGGGCGGCATTCGTGCCGAAGATAAGGGGCAACTGGGGCTGGCCAATCTGACTGCCGCCATGATGGGGCAGGGCACGGTGCGCCTGACCGAGGCTCAGCTGAGCGACGAGCTGCAAAAGCTGGGCTCAAGCATTGATGTCTCCAGCGCCCAGTACAACAACCTCATCACCGTCAGCTCGCTGGCGGACAAGTTGCCCCAGACCATGGCGCTGGTGCGCGAGGTGCTGGAGCGCCCGGGCATGCGGGAGGCGGACTTCGAGCGGGTCAAGGCGCAACTGCTGCAAGGGATGCAACAGGCCCAGCAGCAACCCGAGTGGCTGGCCGGGCAGGCGTTCCGCGAGCTGGTCTACGGCAAGCAGAACCGCCTCGGTCAACCTACCGATGGGGTGGCGGCCGATGTGGCCAAGCTGACCCTAGCTGACGTGAAGCACTTCTATCAGGCCTACTACAACCCCACCAACGCCAAAGTGGTGGTGGTCGGTGATGTGGATCAGAAGCAGATCGAGGAGCAACTTGGCTTCCTGACCGAGTGGAAGGGAGCCACGCCAGCCCTGGGGGATCTCAAGCTCAAGGGTGAGCAGGCCAAGCCAGGTATCTATCTGGTCGACAAGCCGGGGGCGCCCCAGTCGGTGATCCGTATCGGTCGTCGCGCCATGCCGTTCGATACCACGGGGGATTACTTCACCGCCGGGCTGATGAACTTCAACCTGGGTGGCAACTTCAACAGCCGCATCAACCTCAACCTGCGGGAAGACAAGGGCTACACCTACGGCGCCAGCTCCGGTTTCTCCGCCAACCGCGAGGTGGGCACCTTCGCCACCGGCGCCAATGTGCGGGCCGATGCGACCGTCGATGCCATCCGCCAGTTCCTCAAGGAGATGGACAACTACCGCAAGAGCGGCCCGACCCCGGTCGAGCTGGCCTATATGCGCAGCGCCGTCTCCCAGCAGGATGCCCTCTCTTACGAGACCTTGGGCCAGAAGGCGGGCTTCCTGCTGCAGATGGTGATGTATGACCTGAAACCGGACTATGTGCAGGCCCAGAACAACCTGATCAAAACGGTGTCGCCCGAGGCGCTGAAGGCCAGTGCCGCCCGTTGGCTCAATCCGGCCGACATGGTGATCGTGGTGGTGGGAGACAAGCAAAAGCTTGAAAAACCCCTGAAGGAGCTTCATCTTCCCATCTATCCGCTGCAGTTGCCGTAACTGACGCTTTATAAAAATCAAGAGCCGCCCCGGATGGGGCGGCCTCACATGAGCCGTGAATATGACTACAACAAGCTTGTCGCTCACCGAGTTGCTGAATGCGTTGGGATCACCGGAGCGCCTCACCGCGCTCAAGGGGATCCGGCGCGGGATCGAACGTGAATGCCTGCGCATCACGCCGGATGGCCGACTCGCCCAGAGTGACCATCCACGGGCGCTGGGCTCGGCCCTGACCCATCCCAATATCACCACCGACTACTCGGAGAGCCTGCTGGAGTTCATCACCCCGGCCACCGACTCCATCGACAGCCTGATGGAGCAGCTCGGCGACATCCATCACCATGTGATTCAGCATCTGGGTGACGAGCGGATTTGGCCGCTCTCCATGCCCTGCTTCGTCGGTGGGGAAGAGAGCATCCGGCTGGCCCAGTACGGCAGCTCCAACATCGGCAAGATGAAGACTCTCTACCGTCAGGGCTTGAAGAACCGCTACGGCAGCCTGATGCAGGTGATCGCCGGGGTGCACTTCAACTTCTCCATGCCCGACAGCTTCTGGAGCGAGTGGCAGGATCTGGTGTGCGAAGGATGCTGCAGCCAGCGCTTTATCTCCGACAAGTACATGGGGCTTATTCGCAACGTCTACCGCTTCGGCTGGCTGGTGCCCTATCTGTTCGGCGCCTCCCCGGCCATCTGCGAATCCTTCCTCAAAGGGCGCAAGAGCAACCTGCCGTTCGAGAAGACCGGCAAGGGTACCCTTTATCTGCCTTACGCCACCGCGCTGCGTCTCTCCGATCTCGGCTATACCAACAGCGCCCAGGCTGGGCTCAAGATCAGTCACGACAATCTGCCGGCCTATGTCAGCAGCCTGCGCCGCGCCATCAACACCCACAATCCTGACTTTGCCAAAATCGGGGTCAAGGTGGATGGGGAGTATCGTCAGCTCAACGACAACGTGTTGCAGCTGGAGAATGAGCTCTACGCCCCGATCCGCCCCAAGCGCACCCCGCGCAGCGGCGAGAAGCCCTCGGATGCGCTGGATCAGCGCGGCATCGAATACATCGAGCTGCGCACCGTAGACGTCAACCCCTTCACCCCGCTCGGCATCGATGCGGATCAGATCCGCTTCTTCGATCTGTTCCTGGTCTGGTGCCTGCTGCGCCCCTCTCCGGTGCTGAGTGACGAAGAGATTGCCCGCAACCGCCGCAACCAGAACAAGGTGGTGCTGGAAGGGCGTCGTCCCGGCCTGACGCTGGAAGATGAGCAGGGCAATGCCATTGGCCTCAAAGAGTACGGCCTCAAGCTGTTCGACGAGCTGGCTCAGGTGGCCGAGCTGCTGGATCGCTGCTGCGGCCGCAACCGCTACCGCGAGACGCTGGCAATGCATCGCGAGAAGCTGCTCGACCCCGAGCTCACCTACTCCGCCCGCATGCTCAGGGAGTTGCTGGAGAGCGGCAAGGACAACGGCTGCTACGGCGACAAGCTGGCGACCCGCTATCGCGAGGAGCTGCTGGCAGGGGAGCTGCAGTACTGGGATGAGGCCTACTTTGTCGGTGAGGCTAAGGATTCCTTGGCCAAGCAGCGGGAGCGCGAGCGCAGCGATAGCCTGTCGTTCGATGACTTCCTGGCCGACTACTTCGGTACTACTACCACTACGGCCTGAAGGCGGGTTCGTACCAACCAAAGTGCCAACAAAAAGCCGCTCGAGTGAGCGGCTTTTTTATTTCTCTGAACCTGAGCGATATCAGACGTGGTTGTACTCAGACATGGTTATACATGGCCTCGATTTCGCTCTGGTACTTGGCCTCGATGATCTTGCGGCGCAGCTTCATGGTGGGGGTGAGCTCACCCAGCTCCATGGAGAAGGCGCTCGGCAGCAGGGTGAACTTCTTCACCTGCTCGAACTTGGCCAGCTCTTTTTGCAGATCGGCGATGCGGGCTTCGAAGAACTCCATCACCCGGGAGTGGCGCAGCAGCTCGGTCTTGCACTGGTATTGCAGGTTGATGGAGCGGGCGTACTCCTCCAGCGACTCGAAGCAGGGCACGATCAGTGCCGAGACGAAGTGGCGAGCATCGGCGACGATGGCGATCTGCTCGATAAAGCGATCCTTGCCGATGGTCCCTTCCACCAGTTGCGGGGCCACGTACTTGCCGTTGGAGGTCTTCATCAGCTCCTTGAGACGTTCGGTGAAGTAGATATTGCCCTGGCTGTCGAGCTCACCGGCATCGCCGGTACGCAGGAAACCATCCTCGGTCATCACCTCAGCGGTCGCGTCCGGCTTGTTGTAGTAGCCGCGCATCACGGTGGGGGAGCGCACCAGCAGTTCGTTGTTCTCACCCAGCTTCACCTCGATGCCGTTCAGTGCCGTGCCAATGGAGCCGAGCTTGAACTGGCTGTCTTCGTAGCAGCATACGGTGGCTGTGGTCTCGGTCATGCCGTAGCCGTACTTGAGGTTGAGCCCCATCGCCTGGAAGAAGAGGTTCACATCGTCGGCAAGACGGGCGCCCGCCACCGGCAGAAAGCGGGTGCGGCCGCCAAAGCGGGCGCGCAGCTTGCGAAACACCAGTCGCTCGGCGAGCCAGAGCTGGCCGTAGAGCAGCGGGGAGGCGGACTTGCCAGCCTGACGGGTGGCAACCATCTGCTTGCCGACCCGGGTTGCCCAGCCAAACAGGGCGCGGCGCAGAGCCGGAGCCTGAGCAACTTTGGCCTGGATCATGGCGTAGGCCTTCTCGTAAAGGCGCGGCACGGCGCACATCACGGTCGGCTGCACCTCGCCAATCACATCCATCACCTTCTGCGGATCGCGGATATAGACGTTCTCGGCACCACAGTAGAGCACGTAGTAGCTCCAGGCCCGCTCAAACACGTGGCTGAGTGGCAGCATGCAGAGCGACACATCCTGCTGATTGAGGTCGAGGCGGCTGTTGTGCATCTC
>NZ_QAJD01000175.1:6298-20076 GCF_003061465.1 Aeromonas sp. HMWF017 | reverse complement strand
AGATCAGGGTCAGCAGATCATCCATCCGGTACTGGGTTTCCCGTACTCGCAGCTCTTGCTCGCTGGGCTGATGGTTGCCGGAGACCAGAAATGTCTGGAAGTGGCTCGCCTGCTCGCAGCCGCGCAGGTTGACGCTGCCGTCGAGGGCGATGAGCTGGCGGATCTCGCCGCTTTCAATCAGTTGCAGCGCCTGATCGAACTGAGGTTGTTCGCCAACGAACAGCACCTTGATGCCGGCATCTTTGACGATGTAGCGCAGCTGATCGAGCGTGCTGGTGGGGTAGATAGGGACGCTGACGCCGCGGGCGGCAAGGATGCCGAGATCGGCCTGGGTCCACTCCGGCATGTTGCGGGCATAGATGCCGACCATTTCGGTTGGCTGGTGGCCGGCACGGATCAGCGCCTGTGCGCAGTAGTCCATGGCCTGGCCCAGAGTACGCCAGCCGATGGCGCGCCACTGGCCATCTTGCTGAACCCGCAGGGCAGCCTTGTTGCCAAGCTGGGCAATACGTTCACGCATCAGTCGAACCAGATGAAGCTTCGGCATCAGTTAAACATCCTTTAATTACAGTTGTACGCCCGCGAGGGCACTAAAAATCGGGCTAGAGTTTAAACTCCAACATTACAGCTTACAAGTGTTCGCCGTTTGTCTTGGATCACAAAGAGCGCAAATAGCTCTCCCTTTGCGCAGACTGGCCGATACTGCTAGGAGGCAGAGAGAGGGTTAACGATATGAATCTGTGGGTGAAAGGGGCGTTGGCCGCGGTCGGGCTGATGGTGGTGGGGGGCGCTGCGTTTTGGTTCTTTGCCGGAACGTCATCACAGGGGCCCGCCAATCCCTGGTATCAGGGGGCCGAGGGGTATCAGCAGGCGCAGCAACAGGCGCTGGCGTTGGGCTATCCGCTGCTCTATGTGCTGGAGACCCCCAAGTGCCGCCGCTGCGGCGATCTGGAGAAGAAATTCTGGCAGAGCAAGGAGATGGCTGGCCCGCTTGCCCGGTTGGTGAAAGTGCGGCTCAACCCGGGCAAGGGGGATGGCAGCGAGCAGCTCCTGCGCCGCTTTCCCAAAGTCGCCACACCGCCTGGCATCTATATCCAGCAGCCGGGGCAGCCCCTCAGACCCATCAAGATAGTGGTGGATATCGATCAGATCTGGATGCCGGGAAAAACCTGGCAGCGTGGCTTCTATATGCCGCTCTCCGGGGCCGGATTCGAGGCGGTGGTGCATACCACCCTGGCCTTGCAGGATCCCGCGCTGGACAACGCCCCCCTCGATTGAGGGGGGACAAAAGGCTTGGGCGCGACGAACAGGCTGGATCAGCCGAAATCGAATAGTCGCGACATCAGCACCGCATCTTCCCTGTCATTGCCGGTGCCGTAGTAGTCGGCGCGGCGGCAATACTCGGCAAAACCGGCGCTCTCGTAGAGGTTGATGGCGGTCTGGTTACCGGCCCGCACCTCGAGAAACCAGGCCTCAGCCCCGGCTTGCTTGCTGCGCGCCAGATAGGCCTGCAACAGCGCCCGTCCCAACCCCTTGCCCTGAAACGCCGGATGCACACAGATATTCATCAGCGAGCTGTCACCGGCCACCAGATCCGAGATATAGAAGCCCGCCGGGCGACCATCGACCAGCATCAAACCGTTGAGATAGCGAGGACCGAAGCAGGAGAGCAGGTTGGCCTCACTCCACGGCTCCTTGTGAGCGGCTTGCTCGATGGGGTAGACAAGGTCGAAATCGCTCTCGAGCAGGGGACGAAACTCAGGCATGAGGGCTCCGGATGGCAAGATGTTGGGCACTGGGGTTGGCAGAGGTGGCATTTGTAAAATCAGGTAAAAAGAGCGGCATCACAGTGGGTCTTGGCGGCATGATGCGGGATCACGCCGCGTTGGCCGCAAGGTGTTGGCGCAGCTGTTGCCACAGGGCGCGCTTTTGCGCGGCGCTGGGGGCGAGCGGGCAGATCAGCGCATTTGGCCGCGCGGGGTTGGCCTCCGTCAGCCAGAGCAGAGGGGAGGCGCCTGCCGTTTGCAGATCGGCAGGCGGCAGCTCGCTGAGCAGTGAGACCTCGTTGGGAGTCATGCCGAGCAACTGGCAGATATCCGCCAGCAGCGTGGTGGCAGGCAGCTGAGGCGCCAGCAACCAGAGTTTGCCGCTGGGCAGCGGAGCGCGGGTGGCCGGTGCCGTGTGGCTCGGCTGTGTGGCATCTTGCGCAAGCTCGGGAGCGGGTGCTGCACCCAGCAATGCCGGACGACGCAGTTGCCAGCTTTGAATGCCCATGCGGGCCAACATGCTCTGACGAACGGGATCTTGCATTTGAGGCGACTCACTCTTGATCTGCATTGGGGAAAATTGTGTTGCGCAGGGTACACTCGAACCGCTTTTGCTGCACCCTTTGCAACGCATCATCTGGCGCATGCGGGCATGGTGCCATCATGAAACTGGCCATGCATGGGCGCAGCACGCTGCCGATACGGTATCACGCCGACCTTGCGTTTTTTCCTGCCAGAGGTGGGTATTGTGCGGCAAGAGATACCAGAATAAACATCATAACAAGACAAAACCCAAGGTCGAGCAAATGGATATCGCGCCTTGGGGCTAACATCATCCCAGCTTCGGAACACTCTCTATGTCGTCTTTAGCTCAAGCCCAGAACCCTGCGCGTCTTATTCCCATCCAGGAGCGCTTGCCCCGGCTGCTGGCCGCCCTCGGTGAGGGACTCTACGAACGGCAGGATGCCCTGCGCCTCGGTCTGCTGGCTGCCCTCAGTGGCGAGAGTGTCTTCTTGCTGGGGCCACCCGGTATCGCCAAGAGCCTGATCGCCCGCCGTCTCAAGCTGGCCTTTCACGACGCACGCCACTTTGAATACCTGATGACCCGTTTCAGTACGCCGGAGGAGGTGTTTGGCCCCCTCTCCATTCAGGCGCTGAAAGAGGATGGCAAATACCTTCGCCTCACTGCCGGCTATCTGCCGGAGGCTGAGGTGGTGTTCCTCGACGAGATCTGGAAGGCGGGTCCCGCCATTCTCAACACCCTGCTCACCGCTATCAACGAGCGGCAGTTTCGCAATGGCGACAGCCAGCACCCCATCCCGATGCGCTTGCTGGTGACCGCCTCCAACGAGCTGCCAGCGCCGGATAGCGGGCTGGAAGCGCTCTACGACCGGATGCTGGTGCGGATCTGGATGGACCGGGTGCAGGAGAAAGCCAACTTTCAATCCATGCTGGCCAGCGATGGCCACGCCCACCAGAACTTGCCGGAATCCCTGCAGATCCGGGGGGATGAGTACGAGCAGTGGCAGGGCCAGATTGAACAGGTGCGCTTGCCGGATGCCTGTTTCGAGCTTATCTATCAGCTGCGCCAGCAGCTCGACAGCCAGCTGGCCCATCGCTGCTATGTGTCGGATCGCCGCTGGAAGAAGGCGGTACGGCTCATCAAGGCGAGCGCCTTCTTCAATGGCCGCGATGAGGTCGCACCGGTAGATCTGCTGCTGTTCAAGGATTGTCTCTGGCATGACGAGGAGTCCCGCACCGCCCTGCTGGAGATGATGACCGAATTCTCCCGTCTCTACGGCTATCAGCAACTGGCGATGACCCGTCAGCTACTCGCCCTTCGGGATCAGTTCAAACAGCTCAAACAGAGCGTGGCCCAGCGCCTGTGCACAAAGGCCCGGCAACGCAAGCAGTGGTTTGGCCGGCGGGCTCGGGGCATCGAGATCCCGCTCGCCAATGCCAGACCCTTTGGCAAGCAGGTGCACTTCCATCTGCTAACCCCGGCGCCGCTGGATGGCGGCGATCCTGAACGGCTCACCCGCACCCTGGTGTTCGATCGCACCTTGCTCTCCCACTGGCGCCCCACCGGTGAGGCGCTGGTGGGTTATGAGTTTGGCAACCCGAAAGAGGGGCATTACGAGCTGGTACTGGACGATGAGCTGCGGCTGCAGGTGCTCGATATCCAGCGCCAGCAGATCCCGCTGGTTTTGATGGAGCGCAACGCCATCCCCGAGGTGGTGCTGGCGCCCTGGTTGCAGTCGCTCGACGAGCTGCTGGTTCAGGTCGGCAAGGTGATGCAGGAGCTTAAACAGCAGCGCAGCCTGTTCGAGCGTCACCAGCAACACCTCTTTATCGCCCAGCGCTGGCTGCAGCAGGTGGAAGACAGCTTCTTCGTGCTGAACCGGGATCTCGAACTGCTGCGCAGCGAGCTGACCCAGTGGCGCGAGCGGTTGCCAAGGCTGGACGAGTAAGGAGCGCTCATGCTTGAGATCGGCATGCTGGATCTGGGCCTTCTCATGGGAGAGGGTGAGCTGGCGGGAGAGGTGGTGGCGCTGCTGGCGGCCTCGCCCAAGATTTCCGAATTTATCAAACGCTCCCCGCTACAGGGCAAGCTGCTGAAAAAGCGCCTGCAGAGCTGGGGCGAGCAGCTTGGTGAGGAGATCCGTCACAAGCCGGTGCCGGTAGCGCTGGAGCAGGAGTACCTGCTCTATCAGGCGCACCGGCAACTGCCGATGACCGAGCTGATTGGTCGCCTGCCGAGCCTGCTGGAGTCGTTGGAGCAGTACAGCCCCTTCGCCGGTGAGGCCCGATCCTTGGTGCGCCAGCTGACCGCTCACCCCACCGAGGGGCTGCGCCAGCTCTTTATCGACAAGTGGCGCGCCAGTCTGGTGGGGAGCCTGCTGCAACTGCAGCAGCAGATCGCCGAAGCGGAGCGGGAGAAACAGCGTCAGGAGATTGAAGATCAGCTGCTGGCGAGCCGCACCCTGGCCGATGCCCTCGATCCCAACCAGATCTCCGCTGGTGGTCTTTGGGATCTGGCGCAGGGGCACTGGCACAAGCGCAGTCTGGTGCTGGTCAAGCAATACGCCCGCATGTTGCAGCGTGAACCCTTGCTGGCGGAGATTGCCGGCCTGCTCGGGCGCAGCGAGCGGGATCGGCGGGCGCAGGAGCAACCTGTGCCGCCGGTTCAGGTGCTGGAGCTGGAGCCCGCTCCCAGCGACGATGTGCCGGACGATCTGGTGGGTATCCATCAGGCGAACGATCTGATGAGGTTATTGCCAAGCGAGGCGGTGATGCTGGGGCTGCCGGAGCTGGAGCTGGAGTTCTATCGCCGCTATCTGGAGCGGCGTCTGCTCAGCTACCAGTCGCGAGGCACCTTGCCGCGTCAGCGCATCATGCTGCGCACCCCGGAGCAGGGTGGCCAGCAGTTGCAGCAACGGGGCCCCTTTATCGTCTGTGTCGATACCTCCGGTTCCATGGGGGGCTATCCCGAGGAGTGTGCCAAGGCGCTGTTTCTGGCGCTGCTCAAGGTGGCGATGGATGAGAAGCGCGGCTGCTACCTGATGCTCTTCTCCACCGAGGTGGCGACCCTCGAGATCACCGCGGATACCGGTCTAGACAAGGCGGAGCGCTTTCTCTCCATGAGTTTTCACGGCGGTACCGATCTGGTGCCTTGTCTGGAGAAGGCGCTGGCCAAGCTCGATGATCCCGCCTTTGCCAAGGCGGATGTGCTGGTCATCTCCGACTTTATCGCCCAGAGCCTGCCCCATCCCCTGCTCGATCAGATGAACCGCTATCGCCAGCGTCAGACCCGTTTTCACGCCGTCGCCATGTCCCGCCACGCCAAGCAGGCGCTGTTGCGGGTATTTGACAACAGCTGGCTGCTCGATTGCGGCCTGCGCGGCCGACTGCTGCGGCGCTGGCAGCATCACTAGTGACCGGGAGGGGGCAACCCCTCTTGGGTTGTTATCCCGCCCCCTCTTTTTCGCTGTGCATCCCCGCTTTTATTCCAACGCGATGATATCGCAGTAAAATGTGACTAGCCTGCCATTCGGGCTCTCTGTCCGGGTGATAGCCTTTACAACCATTGTTACAGGGCAAAAGATGATGATTTTCCGGCATCGGCTTGCCCGATGATCTTTCCCATTGACCCGGAGTGTGTATGAGCCGACTTGCCTTGCTGCTGTTGCTGGCGGTGTTCGGGCTGGCAGCTAAACCCTTGTCCCCCGAGCAGTTGGAAAATGAACTGGGAGGGATGGAGCGGGTCTACCAGCCGATCGAGTTGTTGCGGGAACGCGTTGCCCGTTTGCAGCGGAACGGCAACGCCTATCCGCCGTCGCAGCAGATGCGGATCAGTCGTCTGGCTTGCTGGGCCCAATCAGCCGATGACATGCAGGAGTCCCGTACCGCCATCGCCAATGCGGAGCGGATGCTGGCCATTGCGCGCGAGCAGGGTGATGACGCCGCCGTGGCGGAGCTGACGATTTGCCGCGGCTGGTTCAATCAGCTGCTCGGCGAGGTAGCTAAGGCTCGTCACGATTACGATGAGGGGCTGCGGCTGGCAAGAGAGGCCGCCTTGCCGAAGCTGGAGGCGCTGGCGCTGGCCCGCCGGGGGGGCATGCTGTCTTTTCAGGGGGTCTCAGGCCAGGGGCTGATGGATCTCACCAAGGCGCACAATATCTACGAACAGCTGGGGTTGCCCACCTGGTATCACCAGGCGCAGCTCGAGATTGCAGCCACATTTCGTCGTATGGGTCTCTATGCCGAAGCGCTCGCCACCCTCAACCGGTTGAGCGAACACTTTGCCAGGAGCCATGATGGATTTGGCTCGGCAAGGCTAAGTGATCAACTGGCTATGGTCTATCTGCAGACCGGGCGTTATCAGGATGCGCTGGGCGAGCTTGAACGCAGTGCGGCCTTTTATAATCAGCCTCAATATCTGATTGAGCATGCCGAACGCATGGTGATGCAGGCCGAGGCTCTGCTCGGGCTGGATCGCCCCGCTGATGCCGGACGCTTGCTGGCACAAGCGGCGGAGGTGCTCTCTCCCGATGTTGACCCCATCCTCCATGCGCATCTCGAGCTGGTGCGGGCGAGGTTGAGAGTCGAAGAGCAGGAACCAGTGCCAGCCTTGCGTGCGCTTGAGAAGATTGAGCCGATTTTGAAGGTGGAAGGGCACGTACGCTTTTTGCTCGAGCTCTACTGGGTGCGCAGCCGGGCGCTCGAGTTGCAAGGTGACTATCCGGCGGCGCTGGCCGCATTGCGGGAGCATCTGGTGCAGGAGCAGCGGCTCGATCAGCTGTTACGGGAACAGAGCACGGCCTGGGTTCGCGGCGAGTTTGAACTGGCCCGTCAGGAGGGGGAGAACGAGCGACTGCGAGTCGAGCAGCGACTGCAGCAGCAGGAGCTGGAGCAGGTCAAGGAGCGTCGTTTCTGGCTGCTGGTGGTGATGGTGCTCTGCGGGGTACTGGCGCTGCTGACGATGGGGTGGCTGCTTGATCGCAACCGTCGGATGCGTCGTCTGGCCTTTACCGATGAGCTGACCGGCATCAACAACCGCCGTCGGGTGCTGCGGCAGGGCAGTGATATGTTGGCGCAGGCTCGCAGGCAGGGCTCGCCATTTTGTCTGCTGGTGTTCGATATCGATCACTTCAAGCGGATCAACGATACCCTGGGCCATCACCAGGGAGACAGGGTGCTGCAATGGGTCTCTCGAGCGGCAGATCGTCAGCTGCGGCACCAGGATCAGTTGGGGCGTACCGGCGGAGAGGAGTTTTTGATCCTGCTGCCGGATACCAGCCTTGAAGAGGCGTGCCGGGTGGCTGAGCGGATCCGTCACACGGTCGCCAATCGGGCGCTGCCCGGCATGTCGTACCCGGTAACCATCAGTATCGGATGTGCCTCTCTGCGAGACGATGATCAGGATCTGGCTGCCTTGATCCAGCGTGCCGACAATGCGCTGTATCGTGCGAAAGAGGCGGGGCGCAACCGGGTGGAGACAGACGAGTGACGGGCTGGGTATTGTCACTCAGCAGGGTGTCATCGCTATTGGGGAGCACACTGATACGGCGATGAGACTCGCCCCCTGCGCTCGTTCTTGCCTGCGATGAGAGATTGGCAAGCGCGAGCGCAGAAGACCGTCAGAAGGGCTTTATGCCCAGGCGCTGCCACCATTGAGATGAAGCACTTCACCATTCATGTTGTTGTTGCTCATCAGGAATAGTGCGGCCTGCGCATAATCCTCTCCCTCTCCCAAGCGTTTCAACGGCAGGCTTTGCGCCACGGCAGCCACTTTTTGTGGGTCATTGCCCAGTGCTTTAAGCAGCATGGGAGTGCGCATGGGGCCCGGGTTGATGACGTTGATCCGACGGGGGGTCAGCTCGGTAACCAGACTGTGAGCCAGCGTTTCAACCGCGCCAGCTGCAACGGCAGGGAGTGCCTTACCCAGTTGTGGGCGGCGCGTCACCATCCCGGACGTGAGCACGATGGAGCCGCGTTCGGACAATTTGGGTGCTGCGGCGCGGATCGCATGAACACTTCCCCAGAAGCGGCTGTCCATGTTGATTTTCAAATCCTCGATGGCAGCGGTGAGAAAGCTGCCTGGTCGCATGACGGCGGCGGTGATGACGAGATGATCCAGCGAATCCAGCTGGTTGAAAAAGTGATTGACGGAGTCGACGTCGAGAATATCCAGTTGATGGCCACTGGCATTTGGGCCCAGTTCAGCCAGCGCAGTGGCAAGCTGCTCACGGCTGGAACCGCCGATAATGACCTTGGCGCCTTGCTCGATCGCTTGTTGGGCGGTGGCCAGGCCAAGACCCGAGGTACCACCGATAATGACGATCTGTTGATTGTGCAGGGTGGAATGTTTCATGTAATGACCTCTCCATTATGTAGATACGATTTACATATTTGTAGCTGGATAGGGAAAGTCCAAGTATGAAAATTTATCAAGAGTGGTTGTTGCTGGCATGGGGAGGAGGCCAACTCCACGTAGTCCGGATGCTGCCATCCGATTCGGAGTGTTTGATTTTCTGTTCAGTTGGAACCTGTGGAACGGATGAGCGGCCAAATTATCATCTCTTGTCAGGCTGGGTATTTTTCACTCGCGCGGGTATAATGTCGCGCAATTTTGCTTTGACTCAGGCGAGAAGACCCATGTAACGCAACCCTCCTCCCTCTCTCCACCAGGTTGGCAAGACGCCAGCTGGCGTGGCTTTCGTTGCGTATACATGTGCCGTGAGCGGCATTCCGGATTTATTCCCACGGTGGCTGATGCCACCGCTCAATAGAAGAACGTTGAATTATGTCTGCTGAATTTCTGAGTGAAGTCTCCAAGAGACGCACTTTTGCGATCATTTCGCACCCGGATGCGGGTAAAACCACCATCACCGAGAAAGTCCTGCTGTTCGGACAGGCCATTCAGCGCGCCGGTACCGTCAAGGGCCGTGGCTCGGGCCAGCATGCCAAATCCGACTGGATGGAGATGGAAAAGCAGCGTGGTATCTCCATCACCACCTCGGTGATGCAGTTCCCCTATGCCGACTGTCTGGTCAACCTGCTCGACACCCCGGGTCACGAGGACTTCTCCGAAGATACCTACCGTACCCTGACGGCGGTCGACTGCTGCCTGATGGTCATCGACGCCGCCAAGGGTGTTGAAGACCGGACCCGCAAGCTGATGGAAGTCACCCGTCTGCGTGATACCCCCATCCTCACCTTTATGAACAAGCTGGACCGCGAAGTGCGCGATCCGATGGAAGTGATGGATGAGGTGGAGCGCGAGCTGAAGATCATGTGCGCCCCGATCACCTGGCCCATCGGCTGCGGTAAATCCTTCAAGGGGGTCTATCACCTCTACAAGGATGAGACCTATCTCTATCAGAGCGGTCAGGGCCACACCATTCAGGAGAAGCGGGTGGTCAAGGGGCTGAACAACCCGGATCTGGATGCTGCCGTCGGCGAAGATCTGGCCCGGCAACTGCGTGACGAGCTGGAGCTGGTGCAGGGCGCCTCTCCCGAGTTCGATCACGATGCCTTTATCGCTGGCGAGATGACCCCGGTCTTCTTCGGTACCGCACTGGGTAACTTCGGTGTTGACCACATGCTGGATGGCCTGACTGACTGGGCGCCGTCTCCCATGCCGCGCAAGGCCGAGAGCCGCGAAGTGGTGGCGACCGAGGAGAAGTTCTCCGGCTTCGTGTTCAAGATCCAGGCAAACATGGATCCGAAGCACCGTGACCGTATCGCTTTTATGCGTATCGTGTCAGGAACTTACTCCAAGGGCATGAAGATGCGCCACGTGCGTATCGGCAAGGATGTGAATATCTCCGACGCCGTGACCTTTATGGCCGGTGACCGTGAGCAGGCGGAAGACGCCTTCGCCGGTGACATCATCGGTCTGCACAACCACGGTACCATCCAGATCGGCGACACCTTCACCCAGGGTGAAGATCTCAAGTTCACCGGTATCCCGAACTTTGCGCCGGAACTGTTCCGCCGCATCCGCCTGCGCGACCCGCTCAAGCAGAAGCAGCTGCTCAAGGGGCTGGTCCAGCTCTCCGAAGAGGGGGCGGTACAGGTGTTCCGTCCGCTGATCAGCAACGATCTCATCGTCGGTGCGGTCGGTGTACTGCAGTTTGACGTGGTGGTTTCTCGTCTGAAGAGCGAGTACAACGTCGAGGCCATCTACGAGGCGGTCAACGTCTCCACCGCCCGCTGGGTGGAAGGGACCGACGTCAAGAAGTTCGAAGAGTTCAAGCGCAAGAACGAGGTCAACCTGGCCCTCGATGGCGGTGACAACCTCACCTATATTGCACCGACCATGGTCAACCTGCGCCTGGCTCAGGAGCGTCACCCCGACGTGGAGTTCCGCCAGACTCGCGAGCACTGATAATGGTTTGTTTGCCTGTTGGCAGATAATCAAAGAGACCCCGCTTCGGCGGGGTCTCTTGTTTTGTGCCGTTTTGCCTGTTTAAGGAGGGATGCAGGGGGTAATGATTCAGCATATACAGTCGCAAGCAGCCCTCACCCTAGCCCTCTCCCGGAGGGAGAGGGAACCATCAGAGGTCTGCCTGAAAGGTCGCGGAAGTGTTTTTGCCCCCTTCTCCCCTTGCGGGAGAAGGGTTGGGGATGAGGGAGCTACCCCAGTGTCAGCACCATGCAGATCTCGCAATCCCCGTGGCCGGTGCAGCCAAGGGGGCCGGGCAGGTGTTCAAAGCCCAGTGATTCGTAGAGGCTGGTGGCCTCGCGCAGTACTTCGGTGGTCTCCAGATAACAGCGTCGATAGCCCAAACCGCGAGCGGCATCCAGTGCCTGCAACACCAGCCGCTTGCCAAGGCCCAGTCCGCGCAGGGCGGGCATAAAGTACATCTTCTGCAGCTCGCAGACTGCCTCTTCTCCCGCCAATGGCGCGATACCGCCACCGCCGAGGATGGAACCGTCTGGTCCTTCGATGACCCAGTAGCGGCTCTTTTCCCCCTGATAGCTCTGGGAGAGGGTATCGAGATTGGGATCCGAGACCCCATACCCCTTGTCTGCGGTGAGACCATATTCGGCCGATACGGCGCGGATCACCAAGGCGATCTGGGCATTGTCCGCCGCCGTGATGGGGCGGATCTGGTAACCCCGCTGGCGACGGGCGCGGGAGAGGGCGCTGCGATAGAGCCGCAGCCCTTGCCACAGCTGCTCCCGCTCGGACAGGCTCAACTGTGCCAGCATCTCTTCCATCGCCCCGTCCATCTCCCGGTGCAACTCCAGCAGCATCCCCTGACCGTTGACGGTGAGGCGGGCCTCCTTGCTGCGGCCGTCGGAGGGGTGCGGATGCCAGCTGATGAGCTCCCGCTCGGCGAGGCGGGCCAGCGGGCGGCTGGCGTTGGATTTGTCGATGTGCAGCTTTTCTGCCAGTTGCTGGTTGGTGGCCGGGGCGTTTTCTAGCTCGATCAGCAGGTGAGCCTCGATGGGGGTGAGGGCCAGGTTGCCGCACTGCTGGGAGAGCATGCCGAGTTCGCGAACCAGATCGCGCGACAGGGCGCGCAGGGGGCGGGGATCCATATCGTGGTTTCCTTTTTAGTTGTGCATGACAACTAAAATAGCGTAAAAGTTGTAATTCGCAACCTTTTGCTGTGATGGCTTGCAGAATATGGGGTGAGCGGCAGCCCCGTTGATTGTGCTGCCGCTGGTGGGGCGGTCGTCAGGCGGCGGCTCTGATAGCCAGCTCCGGGCGGCGGGAGAAGCAGCGGGCGAGCAGCAACATGGTGGCGACGCCTATGGTGCCCAGCACCAGCCAGGGGAGGGCCGGTTGTCCCTGTTGCAGCGAGAAGTCATAGAGGGAGCCGCCGCCCACATAGCCGGTCATGCCCCCCAGCGCCAGTCCGAGGCGGCTGAAGCCCATGTAGCTGCCGCGGGCTGTGGGGTTGGCCAGCCGGGTCATCAGGGTCTCCCGGGCCGGTTCGCAGATGATGATCCCCAGATAGAAGCAGGCCAGCAGCACGAAGATGCCGGAGAGGGTGCTGACGAAGGCGACCAGACCTATTCCCACCGTCATCAGCAGGATACCCGCCATCAGCCGGCTCTCCAGCCGATAGCGCCGCTCGCTGAAACGGGCGATAGGGTAGAGCAGCGCCAGTGACAGCGCCGTTTCCAGGCTGTACATCCAGCCCACTGCCGTGGTGGTGCCGGAGAGCTGCTTGACCAGAATGGGGAAAATCAGCATCACCTGTACCCACAGCATGTAGTAGCCGCTCAGGATCAGTACCAGTCGGCAGAAGGCGCGATCCGCCAGCACCTGTCCCAACCCTTCCCGCATCGGAGTCGGTTTGACCGAGAGGCGGTAGGCGGGCAGCAGGGTCCAGTTGCAGAGAGCCGCCAGGGTGAAGAGCCCGGCGCCCAGCAGGCAGACATAGGTAAAGTCAAAGCGAAGCAGCCAGCTGCCTAGCAGGGCACCGGTGACTGCTCCCGCACTCTCTAGCATCATCAGCAGGGAGATAAAGCGGCCCCGCTCATGGGGACGGGTAAATTTGATCACCAGTGCGGCCCGTGGTGGGTCGAACAGGCAACCGCCCAGTCCGGAGAGGAAGCAGGAGAAGATCAGCATTGCGCCGCTGTCGGCCCAGGCCAGGGTGGCGAAGCCCACCGCCCGCAACAACATGCCGGTGACGATGAGCGGGCGGGCACCGAAACGGTCGGCCAGCGAGCCGCCGAAGATCCCCAGCCCCTGCTGGGTCAGCTGGCGCAGGCCGAGGGCCAGCCCCACCAGACCGGCGGCCCAGCCGAGCTGGTCGACGAAGCGCAGACTGATCATCGGCATCACTACAAAGAAACCCAGGATCACCAGTGTGGTATCCAGCGCCAGAAACCAGCGTCCCCAAAACCTCGCCCTATCGACCATAACGCCCTCTCATTCACAGATACCTTCATTCTGGAGAGGGTTTAGATATAGTGGTAGACGACAACTACCTATATTTCATATCAGGATTATTTATGTCTATGGATCTGGACGATCTGGAACTGCTGCTGGATGTGGCCGAGTTGGGCAGCTTCAGTCAGGCGGCGGCTATTCGTGGCTGGTCACAGCCGCTGGTGAGCCAGCGGATTGCCCAGCTGGAGGAGAGCCTCGGGGCGCCGCTGTTTCAGCGTCATCGACGCGGGGTGACGCCGACCCGTGCCTGCGAGGAGTTTCTGCCATCGGCCCGCTCTGCGCTGGCGATCCTGAGCGAAGGGCGACTGGCACTGCAGGGGGCGCCTGCGCTGCCTTGTATCCGTCTCTCCAGTCTGCCATCCCTCACTTCGGTGGTGTTTGGCTCGTTATTGATGGAGCTGGTGGATGAACCGTTCGAGATCCGCTGCACCACGGATCACTCCGGCGAGATCATGCAGTCGCTGCTGACTGGCGAGGCCGATATCGGCTTTGTGCTCAAGCGCCCGCCGGTTGCGGGCCTGCAGATGGAGCTGCTCTGTTGCTCCCCCATCATTGCTATCGCCTCGCCGTTGCATCCGCTGGCCGGTTGTCAC
>NZ_QAJD01000175.1:3496-6267 GCF_003061465.1 Aeromonas sp. HMWF017 | reverse complement strand
CCCTGGAGGAT
This sequence comes from Aeromonas sp. HMWF017, assembly GCF_003061465.1. NCBI lineage: Bacteria > Pseudomonadati > Pseudomonadota > Gammaproteobacteria > Aeromonadales > Aeromonadaceae > Aeromonas > Aeromonas sp. HMWF017. Next base: position 6,256 of record NZ_QAJD01000175.1, on the reverse strand, counting down.
ATCGCCGACCAGCGGCTGGCACCTCAGGTATGGGGGCCGGGGTGTGACGTCTTTATCCAGCAGTTGCGGCGGCTGCGGCGGGCCGCCAGCCCCCTGCATGCGGTGCAGCCCGCCAGTGCGGCGCGGGATCTGGCGCTGGAACACGGGTTTATCACTCTGATGCCGGAGCTGGCCATCAAGCGGGATCTGGAGGTGGGGCGGCTGGTCAGGCTCGATGTGCGCAATCTGCCGCAAGAGCATTGGGATGTGATGATGGCGTGGCGAGGTGGCAAGCGACCCAACCCGGCTCGGGAAACCGTGTTGGCCACCGCCCGCACGCTGGCGAAACGGTGGCGCAATGAGTAGAGCGATGCGGGACAAGGCCCGCATCGGGTGGATCAGTAGCTGGCCTTGAGGGTCACGCCACTGAACGCGGAAAACCCTGACAGCTGCACATGCCAGGTGCCCGCCTTGGGATTGGTGAACGAGCAGCTTTCGTTATTGCCCCCCTTGTAGGGGCGGCAGTCGTAATTGCTGCTGGTGGGGGCGCTGCCAAAGCGGACGTAGAGGTCGGCATCTCCGGTGCCGCCACTGCTGCTGATCTGCAGCGACCTGGTGCCCGCCGGTACATTCAGGGTGTAGTTGAGCTTGCCACCCTTGCTGGCGGCGAGGTTGCTCACCGGCACGCCGTTTTGCAGTACGTTGTCGCTTGGTGGCGGCGTGCTGCCGCAGCTGGCATCGACCCCGACGGTCTGGAAGGCGCGTGCTACATCCGCCTGACTGTAACCCAGGTCGGCGGTCGCCCGGCTGACGCCGCAGGCCCCTTGCTGGTAGTTGGTGTTGGCGCCCCAGTAGAGGCGGTTGGCCAGCAAGAACACTTCAAATGCCTTGCGGGTGTTCCAGCCGCTGCTGGTGGCGAGCAGGTAGAAGGCGCGGTTATAGACCCCGGAGCTGTGGTGAACATCCATCCCCTCCCGATAATCCGCCGCATGGCCGATGGATCTGCCATCCCGGGTCGGATCCTCGAAGTAGCGCAGTGAGCCGTTGCCCTTGAAGATCTGGGCGCCAACCAGCCAGTCGTTGCTCCCTTTCATGTAGAACTCGGCCGCTTCCCCCGCCATATCGGAGAAGGCCTCGTTGATACCGCCGGATTGTCCTGAATAGATCAGCCCGGAGTTCTGCTCGGTAAAGCCGTGGCTCACCTCGTGGGCCGCCACATCGAGGCTCACCAGCGGGTGGAAGGTGGTGGCGCCGTCACCGAAGGTCATCTGGCTGCCATCCCAGAAGGCGTTCTCGTAATTCTTGCTGTAGTGAACCCGCATCTTCAGTTTGAAGGTGAGGGGCGCCGTGTTGTACCAGTTGCGGTACATGTCGAACACCACGTTGCCGAAGTAGTGGGCGTCGTTGAGGGGCGAGTAGGCGCCGTTGATCTCCTTGACCCGGTTCTCCGGGCAGGTGAACTGGTGGATGGCACCGCCTGAGGTGGCGTGGTTGAGGTTGATGGTATCGACGTTGGGGCTGATCATCCGGCAGTTGTCATCGACGATGAGCGGACCAAAGTCGGTGCCGTAGACGTATTTGCCGGTCTTGATGTTGCCCCCCGGGCCGGTGGCGTCCTTGTGGTTGATCCCCTCCCAGCGTTTGAGCTCCTCACCGCTCTGGGCATCAAGTATGACGAAGGGGCGGCTTGGCTTGTCACCTTCGGCGATGAAGGAGACCTGATAAACCAGCCGGGCTAGCCCGTTCTCATCCTGCATCACGTAGAGTTTGACCTGCTCGTTGCTCCCCTTGCTGCCCGCCTTGGCCTTGCTGGCGGCATCCTGTGGCGAGAGGGTGGTGGCCGGGCTTGCCACATCCTGATCGATCTGGCGCAGCATGCGCCCGCTGGCCTGTTGCAGCTGGCCGTTCAGGCTCTTGTCAGCCACCACCACCTGACCCATTACCGGGATGCCGTTCCAGACCTGCTCGTAGCGGATCCGCTGCTGGCCGTTGGGCAGCTTGACCACCCGCACCTGACGAAACTCGCCATCTTCCAGCTGCAAGGTACCACTCGCGGCACTGAGGCCTGTCATGGTCCGGATGCCGTTTGCCGTTACGTTGATCTCTACCTCTTGCGCCGCCAGTGCGGCGCTTCCCCAGCAGGCCAGCGCAACGGCCAGATAAATTTTATTCATCTCTTCTTTCCTTAAATCGATGAGGTTGATAAACCGACCGAAGGTCGGGCGTTTTGAAGCTAGTGCCGGTGGGGGAAAGTGCCCCCTGTCAAAAGTGACAGCGCAGCACAAAGGGGTAGCAGGATCTGCCAAAGTGCCGTTTGTGGGCATTCGTCGGCGCCATGTGGAGAGCATTATCCGGTTTCAGACACCCACCCTCCTCTTTTGAGGGAGGAGACTACGTGCGCAGTCACCCTCTGCGAAGCCTGCCGGATGAGGGCCGTAAAAGTGGCTGGCGCGGCCAGTGGCGATTGGCTACATTGGGTGCTGGTTCGCTATTTGATCACTGATTTGAAAGGAGAATCCCATGTTTTCATGGCAATTGGACGACGAGCTTGCGCTGCTCTTTTTGCAGCCCGATATGGCGAGCGAACTGTTTGCCCTCTGCAATGACAACCGGGAGTACCTCTCCCAGTGGCTGCCCTGGCCGCCACTGATCCAGCGCCCTGTCGACAGCGCCCTCTTCATTCGCAGTGCCATCGAGAAGTTCGCCCGCGGCGAGGGGCTCACCACCGCCATCGAGTATCAGGGGGAGGTGGTGGGGGTCATAGGTTACAACAGCATTGAT
>NZ_QAJD01000175.1:2062-3484 GCF_003061465.1 Aeromonas sp. HMWF017 | reverse complement strand
GCATTGATCACGACCTTGGCAAGGTGGTCATCGGTTACTGGCTGGCGGAGCGCTGGCAGGGCAACGGTATCATCACCCGTGCTTGTCAGGCCCTGATCCATCACGCCTTCGAAGAGATGGGGATGGAGAAGGTGGAGATCAGCGCCGCCACCGATAACGAGCCCAGCAGGGCTGTTTGTGAACGGCTCGGGATGCAGCTTGAGGGGGTGACCCGGCGCGCAGAGCGGCTGGGTAACCGGATTGTGGACCATGCCCACTACAGCCTGCTGCGCGACGAATGGCTTGGGCAGAGAGACTCCTGATGGCGTTGCCCCATATCAAAACCCCGCGGGCCCATCTGACCATACTGTCGCCGGATCAGGCCCCCATGATGCTCGACTTCTACCGGCGCAATCGTGCCCATCTCGCCCCCTGGGAGCCGCTTCGGGACGAGCACTTTTACACCCTCTCGTACTGGCATGCCCGGCTGCAGGACAGCTATAGCCAGTTCTTCAACGGCACCGGCGTCAATCTGGTGGCCCTCGATCCGGCTGGCGAGCGGGTGATCGCCACCTGCAACTTCAGCAATATCCTGATGGGGGTGTTCAAGGCGTGTCATCTGGGCTATGCCATCGACCAGCAGCATCAGGGGCAGGGGGTGATGAGAGAGGTGCTGTCAGCCGCCATCGACTACCTGTTTCGGGAGCACGATCTGCATCGCATCATGGCTTGCTATATGCCTGCCAATCAGCGCAGTGGCGCTTTGCTGGAGCGGCTCGGCTTCGAGCGGGAGGGATTCGCGCGGGCGTATCTGATGATCAATGGTTGCTGGGAGGATCACATCCTCACCTCGCTGATTAATCCGGCGCCCTGAGCGACAGATAAAAAAACGGGCCCGAAGTTGCCTTCGGACCCGTCTTCGAATGAGGTGCAGGCTTAGTTGGCCTTGGCATCGCTCACTGCAGCTTCAACCTTGGTAGCGGCTTCGGTAGCAGCTTTTTCTACGGTTGCAGTCGCTTCGGAGGTGGCCTTCTCTACGGTAGAGGTGGCTTCGCTAGCGGCTTTTTCTACAGTTGCAGCAACTTCGGCGGCCGGAGCAGCAGCAGGAGCGGCAGCTTTTTCTTCTTTCTGACCGCAAGCGGTCAACATCAGACCCAGGATACCGGCTACCAGTACTTTGTTCATGTGCATTCCCTCAAAAAAAGATGGAGAGATGGTCTGTGCAACCATCACAGCGCCCACCGTTGCCCGGTATTGAAACAAGAAGCCGGGAGGCAGCAGGCGGGCGCAATATAGCCCCATTAGTTACCGATGAAAACGGATATCACAATGACATTTTTTCGTGCCGTGGATAAAAAGCTCCACTGCAACGACTGATATCAATACAAGATGCCGTTAAATAGTGCTAATCGCACAATAAAACACCACTTTGCTGCCATCTTG
>NZ_QAJD01000175.1:0-2052 GCF_003061465.1 Aeromonas sp. HMWF017 | reverse complement strand
GGTCAAGGTTGGTCAAGTACGGCCGATGACCCGTACCTTAGTCAGACAGCTTCTGACAGGGCAGCCGTTTTCCCTCAAGGTGGCTCTGGCGGGCCAGATCCAGCAGCGCCATCACCGCCAGCGCTTCACTTGCTGGCACCGGGTTGCTCCCTTCGCCCTTGATGGCGGCGCAGACACCGCGATAGTAGGCGCCATAATCCCCCGCCTCACCCACCACGCTCTGTTGCTGCAACTGACCATCGACAATGCGGCTGAGCTGACCGGGTTCGCTATCCATGCCCCAATCCGCCGCCGGGGGCCGCAAGCCCTGCTTGAGCTGATCTTCCTGCACATCCATACCGAATTTCACGAACGAGCCCTGGCTGCCGTGAATGACAAAGCGCGGCATGGTGGCTGAAACCAGACAGCTGCCATGCAGAATAACCCGCAGAGCACCGTAACCCAGCACCACATGGAAGTAGTCGTCCGCCAGTGCGCCGGGGCGCTGCTCGGCCAGATCGGCCTGCAACCAGTCCGGCTGGCCGAACAGCTGCAGCGCCTGATCCAGTACATGGGGGCCGAGATCGAACCAGAGGCCGGAACCCGGGCCGCCCGCTTCGCGCCAGCGCTGGCGCACTTCGGGGCGATAGCGATCGAAGTGGGATTCGAACTGGGCGATCTGCCCCAGCGTCCCTTCGGCAATCAAACGGCGCACGGTGAGAAAATCCCCGTCCCAACGACGGTTGTGGAAGATGCTGAGCAGTCGCTGCTGCTTTTCGGCCAGTTCGACCAGTGCTTTCGCTTCTGCCAGATCCAGAGCAAAGGGCTTGTCGATCACCACATGTTTGCCTGCCAGCAGCGCTTGGCGGGCCAGAGGAGCGTGGGTGTCGTTGGGGGTGGCGATCACCACCAGATCAACGGTCTCATCGCTTAGCACCTCCTCCAGTGAGCCGACCCGGCAGCCGGGCAGATCGGCCTGCACCTTGGCGGCATCGCGGCTTACCACCCAGCTCAGGGACAAGCCCTGCGTGGTGGAGAGGAAGGGGGCGTGAAAGGTCTTGCCTGCAAAGCCATAGCCCACCAGGGCTGCGTTGAGAATGTGGCTCATCGGGAGTTCTCCGCTGACATCGAGTGAGTGGGGTTGCCATCGCAGGCAATCTGCCGGATGGCCATACGCTGTAAAGGCGATACAAACGAGAAGGGGGCCGATGGCCCCCTGAGTGTGCCCATCAGAGCACAGGATTTATTGCAAACACAAGCGGCGGCCGCGTCGGGTCATCAGCATCACCAAGGGCGGCAGCAGCAGCCACATATGCAGCGCCAGCTGGCTGAGCGGGTCGTGCATCAGGGCGCCGGTCAGGCCAACCAGGGCGCCGGAGCCGCTCATCTGGAACAGGCCGAGCAGGGCCGCTGCGGTACCGGCGCAGTGGCCGAACGGTGCCAGCGCCATCCCGGCGGCAGCGCCCAGGATCATGGCAAAGCCGATGCTGGAGAGGAATACCGGCCCCATCATCGCCAGCGGATGTTCGATGTGCATGGCCAAAGTCAGGGTGATGGCCGAGAGCATCAACACCAGCAGGCCGATGCGCAGGGTGCGTCTTGGCCCTACCTTGGCGATAAAGCGCGGCGCCATGAAGCAGGCCAGAATGTTGAGCGCGGCGTTGGCGGTAAACCAGTAGCTAAAGCCGCTCATATCCAGCCCCAATTTCACCATCAGCTGCACCGGTGCGGCGGTGACATAAGCGAGGATCACCGCCATCGCCAGCATGCACAGCGCCGCGTTGAACAGGAAGCTGGGGGAGCGCAGCACCGGGCTGTAGCGAGACCAGCTGATGAGGGCCCCTTCGCTGCGAGTCTCTTCCGGACGGGTCTCCGGCATCCGCCACATCAGCCAGCTGCCGACGATGAGCGCATAACCGGCCATAAACCAGAAGTTGGCAGACCAGCCCGCCTTGGCGGTGAGCCAGCCGCCGAGCAGGGGCGCCAGCGCCGGAATAAAGCAGATGGCGCCATTGAGATAGGAGATCATCTGACCGCTCTTTTTCGGGCCATAGCTGTCACGCACCACCGAGA
>NZ_QAJD01000037.1:0-15263 GCF_003061465.1 Aeromonas sp. HMWF017 | reverse complement strand
AAAAGAACCTGACCACTGAAGCCATTGCCCGCATGAACCTTTTCCTGCATGGCCAAGAAGATTTCGACATCGTCCGTGGCGACACCCTGCGCGAACCCAAACTTTTGGTCAGTGATCGCCTGGAAACCTTTGATTGCGTTATCGCCAACCCACCGTTCAGTTTAAAGGAATGGGGTTACGATCTTTGGTCAGCCGATCCGTATGGCCGTAACCAATATGGTCTGGCACCCAAAACCAACGGCGATTTTGCTTGGGTACAACATATGTTTGCCTCCTTGAACGACAATGGCCGTATGGCGGTGGTGTTACCCCATGGGGTACTGTTCCGTGGCGGTTCTGAAGGTAGCATTCGTGAGAAGCTGCTCAAAGAAAACCGTATTGTCGCTGTCGTTGGTGTCGCGTCTAACCTGTTCTACGGCACCAGCATTCCGGCCTGTATTTTAGTGCTGCGCAAACAAAGACCTGCTGCGCACCAAGATCACGTGCTGATCATCAATGCCGAAGAGATATTCACCAAGGGTCGGGCACAGAATACCTTGTCAGAAACCCAAGCGGATGACATTTACGACATCTATCGAAAAATGCGCACCAAAGGCCCTGAAGCAAATGACATCGACGGGGTAGCGCGTTGGGTTCCCCATAGTGAGATTGAAGAAAACGACTTCAATTTAAATATTGCGCGTTATGTGCAAAAACCGCTTGAAGAAGAAACCATTACGGTAGAAGAAGCGCTAAAAGACTTCCAGCAAAAGCTGGCCGCATTAGAAAAAGCAGAAAATGAACTAGAGGCCCTGCTTATCCAAGAAGGGTTTGAACTATGAGCGCATTAAATAAGAAAAAATTAGAGGATTTACTCTGGGGCGCCGCCGAGTTTTTACGCGGCCAGATCGACGCCTCAGACTACAAGCAGTACATCTTTCCGCTGCTGTTCTATAAGCGACTGTCGGATGTGTACTTAGAAGAGTACACCGAAGCGTTGGAGATCCACGCCGGTGATGCAGAATACGCCGCCATGCCCATGTTCCACCGCTTTGATATCCCACAAGAAGCGCGCTGGGAAAAGGTGCGCCACACCAGCAAAAACATTGGTGAGGCCATTCAAAATGCACTGCGTTTAATTGAAGCCAACAACCCGCGCTTACATGGGGTGTTTGGTGACGCCCAGTGGACCAACAAGGAGCGGTTGCCCGATCATCTGCTATCTGATCTGATTGAGCACTTCAGCAAAATTCCGCTGGGGATTAAATCGGTCGCTCAAGATGATCTGGGTGAGGCTTACGAATACCTAATCAAAAAATTCGCCGACGACTCCGGCCACACCGCTGCTGAGTTTTATACCAACCGTACCGTGGTGCATCTGATGACGCGCATCATGGGCTTAAAGCCCGGTGAAACGGCTTACGATCCCACCTGCGGCACCGGCGGTATGCTACTGAATGCAGTAATGGATTTGCGCACTCACGGAGAGGAATGGAGGTCAGTGCATCTCTATGGCCAAGAAGTAAACCTGCTCACTTCGGCGATAGCCCGAATGAATATGTTCCTGCACGACATTGAAGAATTCGATGTGCTGCGCGGCGATACCCTGGCCGAGCCTAAGTTTATTGAAAACGACCAGCTCAAGCAGTTTGATGTGATATTCGCTAACCCGCCTTACTCCATCAAAAAGTGGAACCGCGACAAGTTCTCCGCCGACCCTTATGGTCGCAACCTCTACGGTGTGCCACCACAAGGCTGTGCCGATTATGCGTTTTACACTCACATCATCAAAAGCCTAAAACCGGATACTGGCCGCGCTGCGATGCTCTGGCCACACGGCGTTTTGTTCCGCGATTCCGAGCAAAGCATTCGTAAACAAGTGATTGAGTCCGATATTATTGAAGCGGTGATTGGCCTTGGGCCAAACCTGTTTTACAACTCGCCGATGGAATCTTGTGTGGTGGTACTCAATTGCAACAAACCCGCCGAGCGCAAAAACAAGGTGTTGTTTATCAACGGCGTGGAACACGTTACCCGCGAGCGCGCCCACAGCCGCTTGTCTGATGATGACTTAGCAGTGCTTTGCGAGGCTTACTTTACACCTGAGAAGCAAAGCGACATTACCGCCTTGGTAGATATCGACGCCATCAAAGAAAATCTCTACAACCTTTCTATCCCGCTCTATGTGCAGGCACAAAACAATGGTGAAGTGCATGATATTGAACATGCCATCGAGGCATGGAAGGTTAGCCGGGTGCAATTAAAAAAGCAGACCAATAAGTTATTCCAAAGCCTTCTAGTGCTTGGATACACGGTTGGAAGCAAGGTGGAGCAGTAAATGACAGAGCAACAATTACCCGAAGGCTGGCAAATGGTGAAGTTTGGTGATATCGCCAAACATATTTCCAAGCGTGTCGAGCCAAGTGAAACCGACCTTGAAATCTATGTCGGGCTGGAACATTTAGACCCAGACAGCTTGAAAATTAAACGCCATGGTGTGCCAAGTGATGTAGAAGGACAAAAATTACTGGTTAAAAAAGGACAAATCATTTTTGGCAAGCGACGCGCCTATCAGCGCAAGGTTGCCGTGGCTGACTGGGATTGTATTTGCTCGGCACACGCTATGGTACTGGAAGCAAATCCGAAAAATGTGATCCCAGAATTCCTGCCATTCTTTATGCAATCCGATGTATTTATGAATCGGGCGGTGTCAATTTCAGAAGGTTCGCTATCGCCAACAATTAAGTGGAGTACTCTTTGTAGGCAAGAGTTTAAAATCCCAAAGCCGGGGTTGCAAAATTCATTGCTGCGTATTTACAAAGCAATACAAAATAGTTTGATAACTAATGACGAGGCAATTTCGTCGTTAAGAATATTAAAACAGAAAACAGCCACCTCTTTTATAAAAGCAGACCACTATAATCATGGCGGCGACTGGTTGGAATCTAAAGTAGGAAGAATCCCATCATCATGGAGCATTAAAAAACTAAATGAAATATTCATCAATAGAGACAACCAAAGGATTCCAATTAAGTCCTCGGACAGGAAAAAAATGTCTGGAGAAATCCCCTATTATGGTGCGTCAGGGATAATTGATTATGTCAATGAATACATATTTGATGAACCATTAATGCTACTTTCTGAAGATGGTGCGAACTTAGTTGAACGGAAGACTCCAATAGCATTTAAAATCGATGGGAAATCGTTTGTTAATAATCATTCTCATGTATACCAGCCAAAAGAATTAATTGACATTGATTTCGTTGTGGAAATTATAGAAAACATGGATATTTCAGGATATCTAACTGGTACCGCACAACCAAAAATTAACAAAGCCAAAGCGGATAGCATATTAATCCCTTACCCACCATTGGACGAGAGAAAGTGTTTTGTTGAGGCGATGCTTTTCATAAACAATAACTTGAATATCCTTATTTCCAAGCATGACACTTTATTAAAGCTAATGAAAAGTTTAACCGAGTCTTGAGGTGGTGAGAATGTTTAACGAAAAAACCGTCACTGAAAATGGAATTATTGACCGTTTAAAGGCATTAAACGGTATCAAATGGACTTACTGCCATGGTGAGAGTCTGCCGAAACAAGCGCAGGATATCTTTGTCGATGAGTGGCTAAAAGACGCGTTGTGTTCGTTAAACTCCGATATTGCCAAGCAGCCAGATTACGCCGATGAAGTGATTTACAAGCTGCGTGGAGTAGTACTGGAAGCACGCCATACCGGATTGGTCAAGGCCAATGAGAATTTTCATGAATGGTTAATGGCTGAGAAATCCTTACCCTTTGGTGAGAATGGCGACCATATCACCATCAACCTGATTGATTTTGACAATATCGACAACAACCACTTTGTGGTCGCGCAGCAGGTACACTATATCGCGGCCACCGAAGTCTATTTTGATATTGTACTCTATGTGAATGGGATTCCCTTGGTGGTGGGAGAAGTAAAAAGCGCCACCCGCCCGAGTGTCACCTGGCAAGATGGTGCCGCCGATTTTATGGGCGGAAAAAAGCACTACTGGAAAAACGTTGAACCCTTCTTTGTGCCCAACCTGCTCTGTTTTGCCAGTGAAGGAAAGACCTTTGCTTATGGTGCCATCAATGCCCGGGTAAAAGATTGGGGCCCTTGGCACAATACCGATCTGCGCGATGACATTTTGCCCGGACTGGCATCAGTGCTGGATAGCTGTGAGGGCTTGTTAAACCCGCAAACCTTATTGCAGTTGTTGGAATCTTTCGCGCTATTTTCAACGGTTAAAACCGGCAAAGACACCCCACCCAAACGCATAAAAATCCTGCCGCGCTACCCGCAATTTGAAGCGGCCAAACAAATCGTTGAACGTGTACGCAAAGGCTACCCGAAAAAAGGCCTTATCTGGCACTTCCAGGGTTCGGGTAAATCGTTATTGATGCTCTACGCCGCCAAGATGTTACGCAGTGACAATCAGCTTAAGAATCCCACTGTATTGATCGTGGTGGACCGCCGCGATCTGGACAGCCAAATAAACGAGACTTTTGGTGGGGCGGACGTTAAAAACCTGATTAAGGTACAGAGCTGTAAAAAACTTGGCCAACATATCGAGCAAGACAGCCGAGGCATTTTAATTACCACCATCTTCAAGTTTAAAGATATCGAGATCGACGATAACAATCCCAATGGTCTTAACAGCCGCGACAACATCATTGTGTTGGTGGACGAAGCCCACCGCACCCAAGAAGGTGGCTTGGGTGAGAAAATGCGCTGGGCTCTGCCACAAGCGCACTTCTATGGTTTAACCGGTACACCTATTTCGGGTATTGACCGCAACACCTTTAAGCTATTTGGCGCCGAGGAAGACCCCGGCCGCTATATGAACCGCTACAGCTACAAGCAGTCGATTCGCGATGGCGCCACCAACCCGGTGAAGTTCGAACCGCGCTTGGCAGAGCTGCGAGTAGATCGTGATGCGATTAACGAAGAGTTCGCAAAGCTCGCCAAAGAAAACAACCTCGACGACGAAGAGAAGGCCGCACTATCTAAACGCGCAGGCAAATTAGCAGTGATGCTCAAAGCGCCAAAACGGATGGCGGCAGTAAGTGCAGATATTGCCGAACACTTCACCAATCACGTTCAACCGAAAAAAATGAAAGGCATGGTGGTGGTGTACGACCGCGATGCCTGCGTGCAGATGTACTACTTGCTCGGGGAAAAGCTCGGCTTTGATGCCGTTGAAGTGGTGATGAACGTTGACCAAGCACCGGTAAAAGTCGAAGAAGGCGGTAAGAAGGACAAGATCAACAAAGACTGGCGCAAATGGCATGACGAACTGGAATTGCCAATTCAGCAAGCGGATTTTGAGCGCTGGCAGCAAATAGACGCCGAAGAGCAAACCCAGAAAGACTTGATCGAAAGCTTCAAAGACCCCAAGCATCCGTTACAACTGATTATTGTCACGGCGAAGTTACTTACCGGTTTTGATGCGCCAATTTGCTACTGCATGTATCTAGATAAGCCGCTGCGCGATCACACGCTTTTGCAGGCGATGTGTCGCACCAATCGTCTGTATGAAACGGACGAGGCGCGCAAAAATATGGGTCTGATCATCGACTATCTCGGCGTATTTGAAAACCTACGTACTGCACTGGCCTATAACCCGGAAGAGATTGATGGGGTGGTTGAAGGCATTGAAGCCTTTAAGAAGATACTGCCTGAGCTACTGGATAAGTGCTTGTCCTTCTTCCCGGGTGTTGACCGAACCTTAGAAGACTTTGAAGGTATTATGGCGGCACAAGAATGCTTGCCGACCAATGAAAAACGTGACGCATTTGCTGCCAGTTTTGGCGTGTTGGCCAGGCTGTGGTCGGCCATTAACCCAGATACCTTCTTAACCCCATACCGCAAAGACTATAAGTGGCTGGCACAAATCTACGAATCGGTACGTCCCGTTGGTCAAACCGGCGCTCTGGTATGGGCGGCCCTTGGCCCTGAAACCATTAAAATGATCCACGAGCACACCGACATCAACCGCATTCGAGATGATATCGATGAACTCATCATGGATGAACACGCCATCTTTACCCTGACCGACAAAGAGCAGGAGCAGCGTGCCAAACGCCTGGAAATTGATCTGATGGGCCGCCTGCGTGGTAGCATCGAGCCAAAGTTTGTCGAGTTGGGCGAACGCTTGGAAAAACTGCGCCAAGACTACGAGGCTGGTGTGATTAAAGCCATCGACTGGTTAAAAGGCCTGTTAGATGCCGCGAAAGATACCGTTCAGGCCGAGCGAGAAACCGGCGAACATGTGGTGACCGAAGAGGACAACAAGCAGGCTTTAACCAAGCTGTTCTTGGAAACTCGCCCTGAAACCACGCCCAAGTTAATTGGTGATGTGGTTGAGCAAATCGACAAGATAGTCAAAGCCACCCGTTTTGAAGGTTGGCAAAACTCTAACAGCGGGCCTAGAGAGATTCAAAAGGCTTTGTTTTTGACGTTGGCTCAGTTTGGACTGAGTAAGGACAAAGAGCTGTTTCAAAAAGCTTATGGGTATATCGAAGAGCATTACTGATGCAAAAGGTGATAGAGGCCGAGCAGAGCGATCTGTTTGATGTGCAGGCCTATGTCGCCTATGCCGATGATCCCATGACCCGGGAAGAGCGAGCGGCTCAAAACAAGTCCATGCTTGGCCAGGAGTTTGACAGCAAGCAGCTATCCTTCTTGAGCTTCGCGCTGGGTCATTATCCCAAAGAGCGGGTCACCGAGCTTGATGACACCAAGCGGGGACCACTCCTCAAGCTCAAATACAACAACGTTCTGGCAGTGCCTTTGCCGAGTTGGGGACTCCTGATGCTGTGCGCCGAGCCTTTGTCGGCCTCCAGAAGTATCTATCAGGGTCAGTGAGGGAGATGAAAAATGTTGCTGTAAAAGCACAACCTGCTCCAGACCATCTCGCGGGTGACAGCAAGGCAAAGGGACTGGTGGTTGACCACATCGGCATCAAGAGCCGGATAAACATGGCTCAGGCCATGTACTCCAAGAGCGATGAGGTCAACTTCGAAGAAATCCGCCAGTCACTTACCGAGGTACGCACCACTTGGATCTGCTGCGCACCCTGTTCCACACATTGATTACTTCTCTGGCGAGCCAACCAAGCGTCGGAGAACTTCAAGAAGTACTAGGGCAGTTAAGCCCATAACCATTCGGAGCGGTGGTCGCAATGGCGGCTACCGCGCACTTTCTTTTGCTGTATTGCAGACAGGCAAGGCGGGATGGCGTGACACCACATATCTATAACCGCCCTTATCTGTGTGCTCTTTGAGGTTGCGTGAGTATGTCGGATTATTTGTTGACCTGGAATCCTGATCAATTTTCTACCGGTGGTGATGGCAGTGCAACCGGCCTACTGGACTATCACGAGGGCGATGAGATCCGCTGGTCTTGTCGAAGTAAACAACCTCAATCTGGAGATACGGTTTATCTGATCCGCCTGGGTAAAGAGCCGCGCGGGATCATTGCCAAAGGGGTCATCACCCAACCCCCGTTTAATGATTCAGACTGGAAAGATAAGGCTCAGAACCGTTCTTACATCAAGTTTGAGTTGCAGGAGTTGCGACAATCTTGCAAGGCGGGGTTATTGCCGATGTTGCTGCTAAAAGCCGCGCTGCCCGGCCAAACCTGGAGTTCGCACACATCAGGGATTGCGATCAAGGCTGATGTTTCTGCTGCGCTCGCGGAGCTGTGGGAGGCCGGTAAGCATCGCCATTCGTTGGTGCAGTTTATGGGCTGGGCAAAAGAACAGAATTTTAATCAGCAGTGGTATGAGGAGTATCAGGATACCTGCCGATTAGCCGAAGAGATAAAGCGCGGTAAGCCGGTGACGGATGCCGATATCAATAAGCTGTGGCGTGATAAATCCAATGGCATCGCCAGTGCTGGCCAAGGGTTAATGTATAATAAAGAGTTCAATAGCAATGTTGAGTTCCTGCGCCAGCTAACCGTGGAAATCATTCAATCTCCCACTCTGGAAACCTATCGTCAGGTGTTTCAACGCTGGAAAAGTGACGGGACATTTGAACGGTATCTGAAGGTCGTTATTAACCGGGTTTTTGGTGCTGCATCCCCCCAAAATTACACCAGTATTGCTGATGGCTCTTGTCTCAAACCTCTGTACCAGGGTCTGCAAAGCCAATTTCAAATTGATATTAAACCAAGTGATGATTGGTTAGAGGACAATCAAACATTACTCGCGGCAGTGACCCCGGTGCTACCCAGTGAGTGGGATGTGTATACCCGTAATATCTTGCTATGGAACCTCTATGAATGGCTCGTTGAGCCAGTGAAAGATGACAGCCATACCCAATCCCACCAGGCTGATAATCAGATTAACGAGGAAGATGCAGACTATATGACTAGCACAGAGCCTGTTCGCACCCAGCCTAAAAATGTCATCTATTACGGGCCACCAGGAACCGGTAAAACCCACCAGTTGCAGCAGCTGCAAGCCCAGTATGCCCATATCCCGGCAACGATGGATGAGTCGCTGTGGCTGCGCGATAAATTGGCGCCCCTCAACTGGATGCAGGTGATAGTGTTGTCATTATTGAGTCTGGGAAAACGCGCCAAAGTGGCCGAGATTGTGAGCAGTAAGTTCTTCCAGACCAAAGCGAGCATTAACGGCCGTACCGATAATCTGGCGCAAACGGCGTGGAGTTATCTGCAGAAATTTACCATCGCAGAGTCGACCACCGTCAGTTACAAGGGGCATAGTGAACCCGGGGTTTTTGATAAATCAAGCGACTCGGTTTGGCAGTTGATCGATGACAGGCTGGAGTTGGTGGATGATTTGGTGCAGTTACATGCTGAACTGACCCACGGGCCGCATTCCGCCGACGAAATCAAACGTTATGCGACAACCACCTTTCATCAATCCTATGGCTACGAAGAGTTTATCGAGGGGTTGAGAGCGGCAACTGACGATGAGGGGAATATTCACTATTCGGTTGAGCCGGGTGAATTCTTAAAGCTGTGTCGCCGCGCCAAGCAAGACCCTTCGCATCAGTACGCGATGTTTATTGATGAGATCAACCGCGGCAATATTTCCAAAATTTTTGGTGAGCTGATCTCGCTAGTTGAGGTCGATAAACGGGCCGGTGGTCAGCACCCCATGACCATTCAGCTTGCCTACAGTGGCAAGCCATTTAGCGTGCCATCGAACGTCGATATCATCGGCACCATGAATACCGCCGATCGCTCTTTGGCATTGATGGATACTGCGCTGCGCCGTCGCTTTGACTTCATTGAGATGATGCCTGATAGCACTCTGTTTGCGGGTCATGATGCCATCGATATCGGCAGCGGTAACACCCTCAGCCTTGGCAAGCTGCTTGATAGGCTCAATCAGCGCATTGAGGTGCTTTATGACCGCGAGCATACGCTGGGGCATGCGTTCTTTTACCCGGCCTATCAGGCGGTAAAAAATGGCGATCACGTTGGCGCCTTGCTCGCACTTAAAGAGGCATTCCAGACCAAGGTGATCCCGCTACTGCAAGAGTACTTCTATGAGGATTGGCAAAAGATCCGCCTGGTACTCGGGGATAACCAAAAGCGAGACGCCAGTGGCAAAGAGGTGGCGGGGCTGCAATTTGTGCAACAGTGCCAGATCGACTTCAAGATGTTATTTGGCAATGACTATGAGCCGGATCAGTTCGGAGTGAACCAGCACCGTTATGAGCTGGCTGATCATGAGCATTCGGTGTGGGATGAGGGCATGGCCTATCTGGCGATTTATGCCCCTGATGTGGCCCAACGCTATGCGCCAGATCATGCACTACAACCCTCTGCTGCGCAGGTCGAAGATGCCACTTCGTAACGATATTGCGCTGTTCGAGTACGCCTATCTGGTCAGCGAGGAGAGCGGTATTACCCCGATCCCGCATGAGGTGGAGGCAATTTCGCCCTTGGCGTTTCGTTACCTCAAGGAGATGGCACTGGGGAGCGGCCAGGATAATCGCCTGTTTCGGCTGTGCAAAAAACTCGGCGCAGAAGCACTGCAGGTACAAAATTATGCAGGGGTGATCTTCACCCCTGATGGCACTCAAGTTGAAGTGTTGCCCAAGCTGGGAAAGCCTGTTCAGGCCAACGATACCGCAACCCCCTCCCCTGCCGCCCGCTGTGAAGAGGCCCGGCATGCGCTGTTGATCATGCTGCGGGCATTGCGGGAGTTTTCCCATCTTCAAACAACGAACGCCAACATCCGCCAGCAAAAAATGCCGTTGTTGGAGGTGTTCATTAGCCAATTTCTTGATTCGGTGAATACCCTGGTCAAGAAGGGGCTGCGCAGTGATTATGTTCGCTGTGAGGAGAATCTGAGCTACCTCAAGGGCAAGCTCAATACCGCCCGTCAGTTGCGTCAAAACATCATCACCAAACACAAGTTCCATTGTGAATATGATGAATTCTTAGTCGATCGCCCTGCCAACCGCCTGCTGCATTCGGCACTGGTTGCGCTGGCGGCCATCACGCGCAGTGGGCATAACCAAAGGTTGCTGCAAGAGCTGACCTTTATCTTTTGCGAGGTTCCGCTCAGTGCCGACTACAAGAGTGATTTTGCCCGCTTGCGCATTGACCGGGGAATGAGCCATTACCAAACGCCGCTGGCATGGGCGAAATTGATTCTAGAGGGCTTTTCTCCGCAAACCATGAGCGGGGGGCACCGGGCAATCTCATTGCTGTTCCCGATGGAGCGGGTTTTTGAAAATTATGTGGCGAAAATGCTGCGAGCCACACTCCCACCGCAGCTGACGTTAACCGCCCAGGCACAGCGCAAACACCTTGTTTCCCATCATGACACTGCATGGTTTCGGCTTAAACCCGATATGGTGATTGAGCAGGGCAGCAAGGTGATCAGCGTGCTGGATACGAAATGGAAGCTGCTAGACCCCGCGAAAGGGAACGGCACCGATAAGTACGATCTGCAGCAAGGGGATTTTTATCAGATGTTTGCCTATGGCCATCACTACTTTGATGACCCTGATGGAGACAGAGAGATGTTCCTGGTGTATCCAGCCCACCGCGGATTTCAGGAGCCGATAGCCCAGCCATTTGATTTCCCAGTTGCTGGCCAAAAAACCATGCGCTTATGGGTGGTGCCGTTTGTGATTGATTCCATTGAGTCTCGCTTGGTGCTGCCTGCTCAATGCCAGTTACAGCTGCGAAGTTTGCAGTGAAGCGTTCAGAGTAAGAGTAAAAGTGAAGGTTAGATGGCACCAACAGGGGCCAACTGGCTCAACATGCAATATGGTTGGGGTAGCAAACGGCTAGTAAGGTATTTATGCGACCAGTGTGCCCAACTACGTGTGAGTGAAATACAAGGCCTATCACGAAAAAGCCAACAAATACAATAAGTTAACAGATATTTGGCACGTACTTATGCGACCATTACGCGTACGCGCGCGCATGCGCGAAATATCATGCTATGAGAACAATGTATAGGTCTTGTTGATACCCATGTCAGCACCTATTGGTGAAGAGCCCTGATCGATTAAACTGGAGCGCAGCCAAAGTCCCCGTCAGTGGCGCACAGACGGGGAGCCCGAGACGGCTAGCATCATGATGATGCCAAATGGTGTGCTAAACCATCCACATTGGCTGGCCTTCAGAATTCGACCGTGGCACTGATTATCCGCATAGAGTAATGAAGGAAAACCAAGAACTAAAGATGATGCCTTTGGCAAGTATCCATCGGCTGCAGGCTTCACCAAAACCTCTATGTGTGTCAGATGCCAAGGGATTTGAACTCGCATCTTGTGAAGGTTGTAAGGCAACGGAATGTTCTGGATGTGTCTTTTAAGAAGGGGTGGTTTTACCGTCAGTACCATCAATAGTACCACAAACATAAACAGTCAACTTATTAAATACATTAAAATCAACAACTTGCAACTCAAATTCAGACTCCCCCAGCCCAAACGTTTGGAAAGGGCCACCTCGCAAGAGGTGGCCCTTTTTTATCGAATTTATCTAGCAGCGTGAAAGCCTCAACGTCTCATAAAAAGCGCAGGGGAATATTCCCACTGGGGGGCTGTCACGTCCACAAACAGGTCAATACCACGCCACAACCGAGCATGCTCACGGAGTGCTTGCTGATAGGCCCAAGTAGCGATGGCAGTAGAACGCTCGGCATCGACGCTGACCAGAGGGGCCAGCTCGTCCGTGAGGTACGCCCCATGGGTCAGGATATTCTGCTCGTACCAAGCATCCCTGTGCTCGGGAGCGGCAAGAAAATCCCGTTTGCTCCGATTACAGTTGGCGTGTGCCAGTACGAAGTTGTGGCCCAAATCGATTGGATAACGACGCCAGGGGATGAAATGGTCTACCTCACCACTCCCGTGTATCGCCTTGTTACAGTAAAAACAGGTTCCCCCCTGCAAGTCCCTCAATACCTCTCCTACTCGCCCCAGCGCCTGACGGCTTGAACCAAATAGAAAATTCTCCAACCTCACACTGGGGCCAATCAGTGGCTGATTACCCTTGATGTCGCAGATAAGCTGTAACCAATGCTGCCGGGAGAGGGAGACCACCAGATCGTAAAAGCGGTGGAGACAGTAGAGAATGCCGGGGTTAAGGCAGATATGATCCGCGCCCCTTTGATGAGGATAGAGGTGGCACTCCTCTCGCCCACCCAATATCTGCAGACGCCACAAGGGCCCCTCAACAAGGATGCGCCGAACTCGGGCAAGAAGAGACCGCCAGGCGTCGTGAAGACGCAGTGCAGTTACCGAGCGGACCCCCTCTGCACGCAGCCGGGACAACTCCGTCAGCATGATGGCCTGACGACCGCTGCTCTGTTTGAGCAAGGTAGCCGTTTCTCCCGTCGCCGAGTAGGGCAGACTGTGCTGCCAATAAAGCTCCACAAACTTGGTGGCCAGTTCGTCCAGCGTAATAGTGCGCGCCGCGGTCAGATCATGGGTCTCGGTACTGCGCTCAATCGCGATATCTGCAATCCCGTGAAGCAAGGCGCACTTGTAAGTGGCCACAAAATCGCCTTCGGTAAAGATGCGTTGCAGATAGGCAATAAAAGCGAGTTGTTGCTCAGGGGAGGCGTGCATGTTCGCCCCCAAGGATCAGACTCTGCCAACTCAAGCCGCTACGCGCCAAGGCATCCTCCTGTGGTTCTGACACATGGAGCAGTGTCATCCCCTCCTCCAATGCAAGCCGCTCCACTTCATTGACAGCTACCGGATACATGGCTCGCTCCCGCATCTCCTGCTCCGAGATAACCAGGCGCAGACTCAGTACCAGATAACCATCTGGTGAGAGCAGCTCATGAAGGCGTGCCAGCGCCAACGGGCGAGACTCCGGGGGAGATGCATCCAGACAGCACTGAGCAAAATCAGATCAAAAGTACCGGTCACGCGAGAGAGAGCAGGCATAGCGTCATTGACCCACGCCACCGCAGCCTCACGGGTATGACATTGCCCCTGCGCAGCGAGCGCCTGACAGGGCTCGACAGCGACCACCGTGTTGCCCTGATGGAGCCCCGCTAAAAACGCGGCATCCCGACCACTGCCAGCCCCCACATCAAGCACCCTGCGCGGCGCAGCAAGGAACCAACGCTCCAGCAGAGTGAGCCCGTCGCCGTGAACGGCGCACGCAGATACCTGTTGGTAACGGGTCGCCAATGCGCTGGCATGACACTGGTAGTAGTCGAGGGACACAATGCGTTCCGAACGGAGAGGGAAGGGAAATAGTCTCACAAGATCAGTGGGTTGACCATGACAAGGACGACACTTTCCCAACATGAACCATTAAGGATGCAGGGACATTTACCAAAACGGGATACCAGCCAAAAGAACTGAGACCAGAGGGCTCTGAATGATGCCACCGCCCAACATTTCGGGTAATATTCGGCCAACTTACTGATCTCTTGGCACTTATTATCGCCATGAGAGGTCAACGCCAGATGGAGATGGCTATTAATGAACTCGACTGATGTCGTGGCCCTGTTTGGGGATGACAAGATTCTTTCCTTTGACCTTGAACTGACCCGGGACGAAAAACTCCGTCATCTGGGGGCGCTCCTGGCTGATCGTGAACTCAATCTCAAGGGCACGCAGGATCTCGTACTCAAGGAGCTAAATGCGCTGGCACAAGGGGCAGATGTAGTCCTTGGTCACAATATTCTCGATTTTGATCTCCCTTGGTTGGCCAAACAGGCTGTACGTCCCCAGTTGCTTCTCGAAAAGCCGGTAATAGATACCCTCTATCTATCTCCCATTGCCTTTCCAAAAAACCCTTATCACCGATTGGTAAAGGATTACAAACTGGTTCGGGATACCCTCAATGATCCGGTCGCGGATGCAAAGCTCGCATTGCAGATTTTCTCGGAACAGCTGATATCACTGCAAACCTTACCCCTGCCCCAATTGCAGCTTTATCAATATCTGTTCAGCCAGGGAGTCATGGCGCAATTTAATACCCAGGGTCTGTCACTGGTGTTTGCAAGGCTTACGGGCCGTCCTCCAGTAAGGGTCTCCGAGCTACCCACTCTCATCAAGAGCATTGCCCATGAGAAGGCTTGCCCCAATAAGCTCAACCGGGTGATTGGCGATGCCCTGCGTCAACCTATGCAGCTGTTACCGTTGGCTTATGCCTGCGCCTGGTTGCCCGTTTCCGGCGGCAACTCTGTGCTGCCTCCCTGGATTTGGCGCCGCTTCCCCCAGACCGCAGAGATCATTCACACAGTTCGTGAACGTCACTGCGGTCATGCTGACTGCAGCTATTGTCAGGAGAACCACGATGCACGCCGCCATCTGCAGCGAATCTTCGAGCTCGACAACTTCCGCAACCTGCCTGATGGGACGCCATTGCAGAAGACCTTGATCGAGGAAGCCATGGCTGGCGTCGCACTGCTCGGCATACTCCCTACCAGCGGTGGCAAGTCGCTCTGCTACCAGCTCCCGGCACTGGTGCGTAACCAGCGAAGCGGTGCTCTCACGGTCGTGATATCCCCCCTGCAGGCACTGATGAAAGATCAAGTGGACAACCTTAAACACAAGGCAGGTATTGAAGGGGTTGCCGCTATCTCGGGGCTGCTGACGCTACCAGAGCGAGGCGCGATTCTTGAACAGATCCGCATGGGGGATATCGCCTTGCTCTATATCTCCCCCGAGCAGTTGCGCAGTTGCGCAACCGCACAGTCAAACAAGCAATACGACAACGTCAAATCGGTGGCTGGGTATTTGACGAAGCGCACTGCCTGTCGAAATGGGGACATGATTTTCGCCCTGACTATCTC
>NZ_QAJD01000174.1:11087-15589 GCF_003061465.1 Aeromonas sp. HMWF017 | reverse complement strand
CCCCTGCCCACTCGTTGAACTGCGCAAAGTTCGCCTTCATGCTGTCGATCTCGTTGACGTCAAACACCTGGGCCGCTTTGGTCACATCCCCAAATCCCCCCGTGTTGTTCGGCACCACCCCCATCAGTTGCGGCGGTACCCGATGAGCCGCCAACTGGTCATCCCGGCTCACCCCCTTGATGGAGAGAAAATCATCCTTGGCCGCAATCTCCGCCACCGGGATCAGCTTCACCGAATCCGCCTTGCCACCCGGGGTGTAGAGCAGCAGGTTGCGGAAGTTGCCCGGCCCCTTGCTGTTTTGTAGCGCCGTCTTGAGCGCGGTGATATCGCCCTCGTTCTGCAGGGCATCGCTGATGTGCAAAATGAACCCCGCATGGCTGCCGTTCTCGTAGTAGCGACGGCGAAACAGCGTGGCCGACTCGTTGAGCAGCGCCGAGTTCAGGCTGGCCACGTAGTCGGGGATGCCATAAATCTCCTGATTCACGTCCGCCTCCATCACATGCCCCACATCACCGGCGGGCAGCTCAACCTCATGCCCAGGCCTTGGCACCCACCAATAACGATCCAGGTCGAGGGATCGGCGAGTGTACTTGGCCGGCATCTGGTCATAACGCAGCGTACCCCCCAGCCGGTTACGCACCCGCTGCAGGTGAGCATTACCGAAGATCTCGTAGTCCATCACCAACCCGGTAAAGGCAGCCAGGCTCAGTTTCGGATGAGGGATGAAACAGCCGCGCAAGATATTGCGCTTCACCTGGATGGCCGAGGCATGATGCACCGCCGCCCGATAGACCCGCGCCAGCCCATGCAGGCTCAGGGGATGCTCATACCAGCGGCCGTTATGCATCGACTCCAGGTAATCGAACACCTCCCGCTGGGACAATACCGGGATAGCCTCGCCAAACGTAAACGCCTGCACACCGGCAGGCGAGTTGATCTGCTCACTCATCAGTAAATCTCCATAAAGCCGGAATTGGTGCCGGTCTGCCCCTCAAGGGGCTCGTGTAACAGGGCTTGCATGGTTGCCCAGGCAATATCGGCGTGGCTGGTCTCATCGGAACGGCTGGCCTCGAAGGTGGGCAGCTTGCCGCTTTGGGTCACGGCGCGGCGGATGCTCATAAACGCCTGGGCCAAGTCGGTCCAGCCGCTGTCGAACTCCAGCCGCCCTTTGTTCATCACATCCTGTGCTTTCATAACCATCCGCATCTTCACGTTGGGGTTGTACTGAATGGCGGTCACTGCCGGGTAAAACTGCTTCACCAGCTGATAGACCCCCTCCCCGATCCCGGTGGTATCGATGCCGATATAGGCGACGTTGTAGCGATCGCAGATGGCACGAATGGATTTGGCCTGGGCATCAAAGTCCATCCCCTGCCAGCGGTGGCGCTCCAACACCCGAAACTTGCCACCCGGCACCAGTGGCGGGGCCAGCACCGCGCAGCCAGCGCTGTCACCTTTACCCCCCTTGGCCGGGTCATAGCCGACCCACACTGCCCGGTTGGCCAGCGGCCGCAAGGTGTGGGGCTTGTAGTCCTCCCACACCAGCCAGCTGTCGACCATGCAGCGCTGCAGCGTCGCCAACGGAAACAGGCTCTCGGTGTCATCCATGAACTCGCACATCAGCAGGTTGCGGTATTCATCCTCGGAATACTCACTGCGCAGCTGATCCAGGTCGAACAGGTTGCAACCGCCGCGCACCGCATCTTCCACGGTGACGATCTGCCGCCATTGCCCATCGGCGCACAGCTTGCCGGCAGACAGGTTGGCGTGGCTCAGGTCAATCTCGACCCGGTCGGCCTTGGCCTTACCGCGGTTAAAGTTGGCGCCAGACCAGAATCCATAAGCGGGATGGGAAAGGCTGGAGGGGGTGGAGATGTAGGTCTGGCGCCACTTCTTGTGCATCGCCATACCGGACGCCACCTTGCGGAACTCCAGAAAGCCGTGGATCCAGAAATACTCATCCATGTAGATGTTGCCGTGATAGCTCTGGGCGGTGCGGGCATTGGTGCCGAGGAAGTAAAGGTGCGCTCCGTTCGGCAGCACCATGGGGTCACCTTTGAGCTCAACCCCCTCCTCCTTGGCGAACTGGATGATGTACTGCTTGAACATGTGGGCCTGCGCCTTGCTGGCCGACAGGAAAATCTGGTTGCGCCCGGTCACCAAGGCATCAATGAAGGCCTCGAAGGCAAAGAAGTAAGTCGCCCCGATCTGGCGCGATTTGAGCAGGTCACGGATCCGGTACTCCTGACCGGCCTGATACCAGACCCGCTGGTAATCGAACATGGTCGACTCAAACCGCTCGATGAGCCGTTCTTGCTGCTCGGGCTCCACCACATTGCGCTCGGGCGCCTTCTTCGGCCCCTTGTTGCGGTTGGCCACCTTGGGGTTGAGGTCGGCCTCGTTGCCGCCGTTGCTGTACTTGTTGACCCGGGCGATACGCTCGAGCTGACGGCCCAGCAGGTCAATCTCCTTGAAGTCGCCGCCGCTCTTGGTCTCCTTCATCACCAGCTGGATCATGCGCGCCTCAATGGCGCTATCCACCCGGTCTATCGGTTTGATGTCCTCCCAGCCGTCGCGCTTCTTCCAGGTCGAGACGGTACCCTCCGGCGTTTGCAGCAACTCGGCAATGGCGCGCAGCGGGTACCCCTGAAAGAACAGGTACATGGCCTGCCGTCTGGGGTCGAGATGGGGAAAGATGATGGGTGCTGTTGTCATGGCGCCAGTCTACCCAGCCGCTACCACCCCAAACGCCCCACTGCCAGTGTGTAGCACCACCACACACTGGCCCCGGATTGCACGATCCCGCCACTCACCCAGACCATAACCGCGACATCACTACCCAATTACCAAAGGGATCCCAGCACATGCCTAAGTCCAAATTCTTCCGTGTTGCGGTTGAGGGGGGCACCACCGACGGTCGCGCCATCACCCGCGAATGGATTGAGCAGATGGCCCAGCGCTACAACCAGGCCACCTATGGCGCACGGGTCAATATGGAGCATATCCGGGGCCTCGACCCCAACGGCTTGTTCAAGATGTACGGCGACATCACCGCCGCCAAGACCGAAGAGGTCACCATCGAAGGGGAACAGCGGCTGGCCCTGTTCGTCCAGATTGACCCGACCCCTGAGCTGATCGCGCTGAACAAGAAGCGCCAGAAGGTTTACACCTCCATCGAGATCCACCCCAACCTGAACGAAAAAGGGGCCTACATGATGGGGCTGGCCGTGACCGACAGCCCGGCAAGCCTTGGCACCGAAATGCTGCAGTTCTGCAGCAAGGCCGCGGTCAACCCGCTGGCCGACCGCAAATACCATCCGGAATGCCTGTTTACCGAAGCCCTCGAAACTGTCATCGAGTTTGAAGATGAGCAGGAGAAAGGCCCGGGCCTGCTGGAACGGATCAGCGCCATTTTCACCAGCCACAAGCAGCAATCGACCGCCGACTTCAGCGATGTGCATCAGGCCGTCGAAGCCGTGGCCAAAGAGGTGACCAGCCTCGATACCGACCTGCAAACCAGGTTCAACGAACTGACGGCCCGGCAAACGGCGACCGCCAACGCCCTGGCCGACCTGACCACCCAGCTCGAGCGCCAGGAAGATTTCAGCCACAAGCGCCAGCCTGCCACCGGTGACGATGGCACCAAGCCAACCAACACCGATTTTTAAGGGACCCCGATAATGCGCAACGATACCCGTCAGCAATTCGAGCAGTACACCAGCCAACTGGCGAGCCTGAATGCCGTCAGCTCGGCCATGGTGCAATTCAGTGTCGAGCCCAGCATCCAGCAAAAGCTGGAAACCAAAATGCAGGAGTCCGTCGACTTCCTCAGCATGATCAACATCGTGCCGGTGGATGAACTCAAGGGGGAAAAGGTCGGCATCGGCATCAATGGCACCATTGCCTCTCGCACCGATACCAGTGGCGGCAAGGCCCGCGTCCCGTTCGACCCGACCGGACTGCAAAACACCAAATACGAGTGCGAAAAGACCAACTACGACACCAGCCTCGGCTACGCCAAGCTTGATGCCTGGGCCAAGTTCAAAGACTTCCAGATCCGCATTCGCGATGCCATCGTCAAGCGCCAGGGCCTGGACCGCATCATGATCGGCTGGAACGGCAAACTTGCCGCGAAAGACACCGATCGCGTCCAGTTCCCCATGCTGCAAGACGTCAACATCGGCTGGATTGAGCACACCCGCCATGATGCCCCCGCCCAGGTGATGAGCGAAGGGGATGCGGGCACCGGCCATATCTACATCTACCAGCCCAACAGTGAAGCCGACACCAAAGAGGGGGATTACGGCAACCTCGACGCCCTGGTGTTCGATCTGGTCAACAGCAAGATCAAACCCTGGTACCAGGACGACACCGATCTGGTGGTGATCTGCGGTCGCAAGCTGCTGGCCGACAAATACTTCCCCATCCTCAACGAGACCCGGGACAACCAGAACAAGCTGGCCGGCCAGGTGCTGGTGAGCCAGAAGCAGATTGGCGGCCTG
>NZ_QAJD01000174.1:957-11070 GCF_003061465.1 Aeromonas sp. HMWF017 | reverse complement strand
CCGCCTCGACAACCTCTCCATCTACTGGCAGATCGGCGGTCGCCGTCGCCACCTGGAAGAGCAGCCGAGCCTCGACCGCATCGTCAACTGGGAATCCTCCAACGATGCCTACGTGGTCGAGGATTACGACTGCATCGCCGTCGCAGAAAACATCACGCTGGGCGCCAAACCTGCGCCTGCTGGCGGTTAAGGAGCCACGATGACACCTGCACAACGACACACCGCCCGCATCATGGCCGCCCTGCAAGGGGCGGCCAATCCCGAGCAGGATCGCGCCGCCGCCAACCAGTACGAACTCCAGCTGATGCAGTTGGCCGAGCACCGTCGCACCCTCAAGGGCATTCAGAGCCTCGAGCGCAAGATTGACGCCAAACGCACCATGCTGGCCACCTACACACCGTGGATTGATGGCCTGCTGGCCGCCGATCGCGGTGGTCAGGATGACGTCATGGTGACCGTGATGCTGTGGCACCTCGACACCGGCGATCTGGCAGGCGCCCTGCCAATGGCTGATTACGTGATCCGCCACGGTCTCAATACCCCGGACCAGTACGAACGCACCGCCCCCACCCTCATCGCCGAAGAGGTGGCCGACACCGCCATCAAGCTGCAAGAGGCGGGTAATGGCCCATCCCTGCCATTGCTCAGCAGCTACATGAGCATGCTGGCTGACTGCGACATCTTCGACCAGGTGCGCGCCAAGTTGCACAAGGCGGTGGGCCGCGCCTGTTATGCCGAAGGGCACAAAGAGCAAGCGGCCGACCACTACCGCCGCGCCATCGAGCTGCACGACAAGGTGGGCATCAAGCGAGAGCTGGAAGATCTGGTGCGCGAAATCAAAAAGGAGAAAGCCGCCGGCCAGCCCGCCAATGAACCGGCACCGCAGCCAGGCGCTGAACCCCAATCCGAATCACAGCCATCCGAACAGCCTGACCCCGCCCCCGGCGAGGCCAGCTAACCGAGCGAACCCCGCACCCTGGGCGGCTCGGGCCTGACGAATGCCAGCGGCATACCAGACGGCCCGACCACCGCCCAACATGCGGCGCCACCTCACATCAGGAGCACCATGAGCACCGGATTTTTAGCCACCAACCCGACCCCGGCTGCCACAGAAGAGGGCGACATCACCAGCGCTCCCTTCTGGCCGGCGATCTCGCTCTGCGCGCTGCGCGACACCGTCCGGCTCGATGGCACCGTCACCACCGCCCGCCTCACCCATGCGGTGATCGACGCCATCACCAGCGTCAACCGGGATCTGGCCCAGTGGCGCAGCGCCAGAGAAAGCGAAGGTCACGCCACCCTGGCTGCAGTCCCCGCCGAGCCCATCAATGGCGAATCGACATACCTGTATAGCTACCGGCGCGCCGTCTACGCCATGACCCGCGCCAATCTGCTCGAGCGCTACACCGACTACAGCGCCACCGGTGACGGCATCAAAGCGGCCGATGCCAAAGAGGTGAGCTCGGACGACCTCTACCGCGACGCCCGCTTTGCCATCCGCGACATCATCGGCACCACCCACACCACGGTGGAGCTCATCTGATGCAACTGCGCAGCCTGCAGGGCGACACCCTCGATCTCATCCTGTTTCGTCACTACGGCTACACCGCAGGCATCACCGAGCAGGTGCTCAACCTTAACCCCGGTCTGGCCGCGCTCGGCCCCATCCTGCCAACCGCCACCCTCATCAACATGCCAGCGGCCCCCACGCAGGCCGAACAGCCACTGATCCAGCTATGGGACTGACTGTCATGCGACAAAAGAGAACACCGACATGAGCCGCCTCGACGACGAACTCGAACGACTGGCCAACATCAGCGAGCAGCAACTGGCTGCCCGCATCCATGCCGCCCGCATTGCGGGCACTGGCCCCCACTACTGCATCGACTGCGACGACCCGATCCCGCAAGAGCGCCGCGAGGCGATCCGGGGCTGCGAACGCTGCGCCGAGTGCCAGACCATCCACGAATTCCAACTCGCCCGCCACTGCGGCAGCAAACGATAGGAGAGCACGATGCCAGAACCGATTTCCTCCAGCGCCGCAACCAGCACCCTTACCGGTCTGGCCTTGCTGTTCACCCTGCCCGGGGTGGATCCCTCCGTCGTGCTCGGCGCACTGACCGGCGCAGTGCTGTTTATCTCGGCCGCCGAAGAGCAGGGGCGCCTGCGCCGGATTGCTCTGTTTGTCGCCTCGTTTGTCAGCGGCCTGCTGCTGGCTGGCTTTACCTGCCAACTGCTGGAGGTACTGCTGCCCGCCAGCGTCCAGGTCAGCAATGCGATCGGCTCGCTGATCGCCTCCGCCATGATGGTGCGCCTGCTGCAGCTCATCATGCGCAATCAGGATCGGCTACTTGAAGCCTTGTTTAACAAAAGGGGGCAACCATGATCCCGACGACTCCGACCGGTGTGTTTATCTACACCGCCCTTTACGCCCTGATCTGCGCCGCCATCTTCCTGCGGGTCATGCTGTTTGACCGCAAAGGTGGCGAGTATCGCGCCCTGCCCGCCTGGATGGCGTGGCTGCTCTGCGTGCTGTCAGGCTCCATTCCGCTGCGCTTTCTGTTCGGCGGCATTCCGGTACCAGATCCGGCCGCCTTCGGGCTTGCACTCTTCCTGCTGTGCGCCGTGCTCAACACCCGCGGCTCGGTGCACCATCTGCTGCCGCGGGGTAAACCGTCCAGCACCGACCATGCCCGGGATATTTACCGGAGGTACCAGCCATGAGCCTGAAAAAAGGGGATACCGGCACCGCCGTGGCCGACCTGCAACGCCGCCTCACCGCCGCCGGTTATCCGGTGGCAGTCGATGGCTGGTTTGGTGAGGCAACCGAGCAGGCGCTGATCGCCTTCCAGCGGGATTACATGATCGCCGCCATCGGTCAGGCGGGCCCGCGCACCCTGGCCGCCCTGCTCAGCAGTGAACGCGGCAACCAGCTGACCATCAACCACATGCAGGTCGGTGCCGATCTACTGGCGGTGCCGTTGGCCACCATGGCCACCGTTGCCCAGGTCGAGAGCATCGGCGAAGGCTTCACCGATGCCATGCGCCCGGTGGTGCTGTTCGAGCGGCATGTGTTCTACAAGCAGCTCACCAAACACCAGGGCAAGGCGGCCGCCGACCAGCTGGCCGCCCATTACCCCAACCTGGTCAACCCCAAGCGCGGCGGCTATGCGGGCGGCGCAGCCGAGTGGGAACGGCTGCAACTGGCCATCAGCCTGCATCAGGATGCGGCCATCGAGTCGGCAAGCTGGGGCATGTTCCAGATCATGGGCTACCACTGGCAGCCGCTGGGCTTTGCCTCTGCCAGCGACTGGCAGGCGGCCATGCAGCGCAGCGAGGTCGAACACCTCACCGCCCTGTGCCGCTTTATCCAGCAAGACCCCGCCATGCACAAGGCGCTGCAGGGGCGAAAGTGGGCGGATTTCGCCCGCCGCTATAACGGCCCGGCGTTTAAGGAGAACGACTACGACACCAAGCTGGCCAAGTGGTTTGCGCACTTTACCAAGGTCTATCAGCTGCAGGAGGTGGCCAATGTGGCGTGAGCTGCTGGCCTCCCCCGTCAGCTGGTTGCTGCTGGCGTTGGTTGTCGCTCTTGGTGGCTGGGGCTGGTCAGCCCGCTCGGCGGCCAAGGCCAAAGGGGACGTCACCACCCTGCAAACCAGCCTCAAGGCAGCCGACGAGAAAACCAAAGAGGCCGAGCGGCGCGAGCGGCTTAAAGAGACCGCCATCGCCACCCTCACCCGGGAACTGACCACCCAGGCACAAGCGGCGCAGCAGTTGCAGGGCCAGCTCGACCAGCTGGCTCAGGCTGCCGCTACCCGCGCCGACACCATCAAGAGGCTCAAACGTGAAAATGCCGAACTCAAGGCTTGGGCTGATCGCCCTCTGCCTGACCCTGTTATCAGGCTGCTCCAGCGCCCCGCCCTCACCGGCGCCGCAGATTATCAGGCTCACCTGTCCGGCCCCGAGCCCCTGCCGGCTGCCAGCGGCGGCGCCACTCAATAACGGCGACTTGCTCGACCAGCTGAGCCAGACCGAGGCCGCCTGGGCCAGTTGCGCCGCCAAGGTCGATAGCCTCATCACCTGCCAGACACGACAACAAGGGAGCGAAAATGGAAAAGCCAAAACAGATCCGTGAGGTGCTGCAAAAGTGCATCCCGCTGCTGCGCCAAAACCCTGACCACATGATGATATTCGTCGACAAGGGCAAGCTGGTTGCCACGGGGGCCAAAAGCCTGTCGTTTGAATACCAGTACGAACTGACCATCATCATTGCCGACTTTGCCCAACATGCGAACACCATCATGGTGCCGCTGCTGGCGTGGGTTCGGCAGTATCAACCGGAACTGATGATGAACCATGACAAGCGTGAAAATAGCGTCAGGTTCGAAGTCGAGATCCAAAACAACGACACCTGTGACATCGAAATCAAGCTACCGCTCACAGAACGGGTAAGGGTATGGCAAGACGAACAGGGCCTGCACTATGAGCATCTGCCAGAACCACCCGAAGACCCTTATGACGGCATCACCTGGGAATTGTTTATCAACGGGGAATATCAGCCATGGCCGCCGACATCGACAAGCTAACCCGTTTTGCAGAACGGGCAGAGCTGATCCGGGCCAGACTCTCGGACAGGGAGCTGGCCAAGTTCGCTGACAAGATGGCCAAAGAGATGCGGGAAAGCAACGCCAACCGCATCAAGGCCAACGTCACCCCGGAAGGTGACAAGATGGATCCGCGCAAGTCACAGCGGGGCAACCGCGAAATCAAATTTATCTACACCACTAGTGACAAAGAAGTACGTCACCTCAAAAGCTGGCGTGGCACCCGTAGCTATATCATTGGGTTCGATATCATGCGCGGCGGCATTCGCACCTTCAAACGCTCCCGCATCAAGCGTTTTATCAAGCTCGATACCAGCAAGGGCGACTCCATCAACAAAAGCTCACTCAAGCGTAAGATGTTCTCTCGTCTGATCAAATCAAAATGGCTCAAAGCCAAGGGATACTGCGATCACGCCGAGGTCTCGTTTGCCAGCACCGCCGACAAGGTGGCCAACATTCACCACCACGGCCTGAAAGACAAAGGTAGTAAAGGGCAGGATATCCAGTATCCCAAACGCCACCTGTTAGGAATGGATGAAAAAGATATCGATAGGTTAGAAACAATGCTACTTCATTCGTTACTCTGTGAATAACTAATGATCAATCTGTCACAATAATCTATCTGCAAATGACTTGTAAACAGTTAAATAATTGCAGCTGTACAACTGTGATCTGAGGTCGATTTTGGCGTAGAACTATGCAATTTATATATAGACGAAGGTCAATATCTAACTTACATTATTGTTGTGATTTACAACCGTTACTCATTAAAAACAGCCAATATAGTTAAGATAACTTACCATATTAAACGCCAAAGGAATTAAAATGGAAAAGTTTTACGGTCAATTCGACCCACCCTTGGATAAATTTATATTTGAGCGATATTTTCCAAACAAGGACACTCTAGGTGTCTTTATAGAGTGTGGTGCTTTTGATGGCTTAACGGAAAACTCATGTAAGTTTTTTGAAGAAACTATGAATTGGAAAGGTTATAATATTGAACCTGTCCCTTGGATTTATGAAAAATTATGTAAAAATCGTCCTGAATCAAAGAACTTCAACTTTGCACTGTCCAATAAAAATGGTGAAGCCATTTTTAAAGCCGTAGATCATCCAACATTCGGGGTGGATTGTACAAATGGCTCATTAAACCATACTCAAGCTCACAGTTCGCTCCTCAAAGAAATTGGTTGCCAAATTGTTGAAACAAAAGTGCAAGTTAAAACTTGGCACGACTTCATTGCACAAGAAAACATAACCTACATAGACCTACTAGTTCTAGATGTTGAAGGACATGAGTTATCTGTAATTGAGGGGATGAGAGGATCTGCTGTACTTCCCGATATTATATGCATTGAAGTAGGTCATTTATGCTTCGATGACATTCGCAGAGAGTTACATGGGATTGGGTATACATACGATGTATCTTCGCATGTAAACGCATTTTTTATAAAAAATGACAAGTTACCTTTATTCTGTATTCGTAGGACCGATTACATACTACAACAAACAAGTCCTTTGAATGACATTAAAAAAAGATTGTCTGATTTGTCATTATGCATTGAAGAATTTAAGAGCGAGCAAGCTAGTATTTACTCTATACCTAAAGAAGATGACATTGATATCTGTGTATTAAAAGAAGAGAATTTAAAGCTTAACGAGCATTTATTGTCTCTTCAAAAGATACACCATGACATTACAAATTCAAAAGGGTGGAAGTTTGTCGAAACAATAAGAAAAGCCAAGCAACTATTTAAATAAGCTCCAAGCTTAATTAAAAGGCTTTAAATTTTAAATAAACTTACAGTATGGGGCTAATTATTAGCCTCATATCTCCGATACAGGTCCAACAAGAAGCTAACCTAATATCAATTTTAGCTTTGATTGAATTGTGCAAACTCTCCACACACTAACACTTTCTCGTTTTCCCCGCCATTGCCCAAAACAATGGCCTCATGCAACCGACCCCAACCGAACTCAAACGCCTGATCGACAACCTGATCCGCATTGGCACTGTCACCGCCGTGCGCTCCGGAGAATGTCGCGTCAAAACCGGCAACATCACCACCAACTGGCGGCCCTACACCACAGAACGGGCCGGGGCTAACCGTACCCGCCACCGCCTGAGCCTGGGCGAGCAGGTGATCCTGCTCTCCGTCAGCGGCGATCTGCGTAATGCCTATATCGTGGGCCGTCTCAATGCTGACCAGTTCCCCGAGCCGCTGGCCGAGGATGACAACCCGGATCTCGACCGCACCGAATATGCCGATGGCGCCATCATCGAATACAACCCGGCAACCGGGGCACTCAACGCCATCGGCATCAAGCAGGCCACTATCGCCGCCAGTGTCAGCGTGACTCTCGATACCCCCAAGACCATCTGCACCAACCTGCTGCAGGCCAAGCGCCTCATCTGTAACACCGCCAAGGTGGGCGACATCGAGGTGACAGAGCACAGCCACAAAAACGTGCAGCCGGGCGATGGCACATCAGGGGGCCCGGTATGAACTGGCTCGGCATGAATGCCGCCCATGGCCGCGCCATCAGTGCCACCGACCACATCATCCAGTCTGTGCGTGACATCCTGATCACCCCGGTGGGTTCCCGGGTGATGCGCCGCGACTACGGTAGCGAGCTCTTTTACCTCATCGACATGCCCCAGCATCAGGCCACCCGCCTGCGCCTGATGGCCGCCACCGTGCAAGCCCTTATCAACTGGGAACCCCGCATCACCGTCACCCGCGTCGATGTATTGGGCAGCGGCATGGATGGTGCCCTCACCATCGAGCTCACCTGGCAGCGCAAAGATGGCGGCGCCCTGGAGTCTGCGACCATCCCCATTCCGACAGGAGCCGCCCAGTGAGCAATGTAGACCTGACCCAGCTACCACCACCGGAAGTCGAGGAAACCCTCGACTTCGAGGCAATCCTGGCCAAGCGTAAGGCAACCCTGATCAGCTACTACCCGGCAGACCAGCAGGCAGCCATAGCCGCCACGCTGGAGCTCGAATCCGAGCCGCTCAACAAGCTGCTGCAGGAGAACGCCTACAACGAAATGATCCTACGGGCCCGCATCAACGATGCCGCCAAGCAGACCCTGCTCGCCTTTGCCAGTGGGTCCACCCTTGACCATGTAGCCGGTGAGTACGAACTCGAACGCCTGCTGGTCACCCCGGGCGATCCATCAGCAACCCCGCCCATAGATCCGGTGTATGAATCTGATGACCGCCTGCGCATGCGCTGCCAAATGGCCTATGAGGGCATGGCCACGGCGGGTCCAGTCAATGCCTACAAGTTTCACGCCCTCTCGGCCAGTGCCGAGGTGGCCGATGTCGCCGTCGATAGCCCCACCCCGGGCACCGTCAGAGTGACCATCCTCTCACCGGCAGGCCAGCCGAGCGCCGACACCCTTAATCTGGTCGAGCAGGCGCTCTCTGCCGAAGACGTTCGCCCGCTCTGCGATCTGGTGGCGGTCGAACCGGCCCAGATCAAACCCTATGCCGTCGATGCCACCCTCAACGCTATCGGCCTGGGTAAAGAGCAGGCCATTGCTGCCGCGAAAGATGCTATGGCCAAAACGGCCGCCGCTTACTACCGGGTCGGGGCCACCGTCCCGCTTTCCGCCATCTATGCCGCCCTGCACCAGCCGGGGATCGAAAGCGTCACCCTGCGTGCGCCGCTGACCGATGTCACCTGCAGCGCGCAGCAGGCCGCCAAACTCACCTCCATCAACATCGACTAAGGACAACACCATGGCAAACGCCCTCTATGACAAAGGCCGCGAAAAGTTTCTCACCGGCGCCATCAATGCCAGTGCCGACACCCTCAAGTGTGCCCTGCTCAAGAGCACCTATGCGCCAACCCTTGCCAGCGACGAGTTTTACAGCGGGATCTCGGCCCATGTAGT
The DNA here is from genome assembly GCF_003061465.1 of Aeromonas sp. HMWF017. NCBI lineage: Bacteria > Pseudomonadati > Pseudomonadota > Gammaproteobacteria > Aeromonadales > Aeromonadaceae > Aeromonas > Aeromonas sp. HMWF017. Next base: position 2,557 of record NZ_QAJD01000174.1, on the reverse strand, counting down.
CGGCACACCGCAGACCCTCACCAGCAAAACCGTGGCCGCTGGCGTGCTCGATGCGGCCGATGTCACCTTCACTGCCGTGCCAACCGCCAACGTCAACTACTGCGCTATCTACAAAGATACCGGCAACGCCGCAACCAGCCCGCTGATCGCCCTGTTCGATACGGCGGCGGGCCTGCCGGTCAGCACCAACGGCGGCGACATCATCATCGCCTGGGATAACGGCCCCAATAAGATCTTCAAGCTCTGATGGCAACCTTCTATCCCGTTTGGCGCGGGTCACTGACCTATCACGACGGCACCCTGTCACATGACGGGGCAGCCCTCTATCGGGGCACCGTGCAAGGACCGGATGATCCGGCGCCGGAGGCCATTGCCGGGGTCAGTGTCGGCCTGACAGTGGCAGGGATAGAAGCAGGCCAAGCCGGAATGGCATCGCTCATCCAGCGCGCGAAGCCAACCGGGATCAGCCAGTTTGCAACCGGGGCCACCAAGCTGACCTGCCGCACCAGGGCCATCGCTATCACCGATGGCGCACAGGGCGCTCCAGCAACGACCATCCGGGCCACGTTTGCAACAATGGGCGATCTGCTCGCCATGGGGGCGGCTGACATGTCAACACAGATAACCCTTGTCGGGCTTGATGCGGGGATGGTCGGCACGGCGGGAGTAAGAATCCGGCTCGGTACCGGCGGGTTACAGCCTGATGTCATCGAGGTGCCGACCATTCAGCAACGGCTGGCTCCTGCAGGGTTCGATCTCGGCGCTATCGGCAGCCACAAGACCAGGGTGCGACAGACCGTCGGTGATCTGGCTGACGGTCAGCAAGGTGAGCCATTGCTGAAAACCAAGCTGGCGCAGGCGGCAACCGCCTTTACCGGCGCCATGGGCACACCGATTGCCAAGTACGCCCAGATCATCTACCCGATGGCGCCAGCCCTGCCAACAGCAACCCAGCCAGCCCTGACCATCACCCTGGCACACGATGGACTAGCCCCCCCATTGGTAGGCCCGTTCACCACCATCACTCGCTTGGCGACTCAAGGAGTCGATGCCGGTGGCATGGGGTCGCACAAGGTGCATCGCCTGCCACTGGCAACCCCAGCCACCCGGGATCTGCTGCCCCCCTCTGCAACCCGGCTGGAGCACCTGACCGCCGCCGCGCTGGCCTACAACCTGACACCAGAAGTCATTACCTCCACCCGCTTTGCCGACACCTGCCCGGCGCCGTTGCTGCCCTGGCTGGCATGGGCACGCTCGGTGGACTGGTGGGAGCTGGCGGAATCAGAAGATCAGCAGCGGGCGCTGATCAAAGCCTCGTTCCGATTACATCAACGCAAGGGAACCCCATGGGCCATCAAGGAGGCGCTGAACGTGCTGGGCTTTGGTGACAGCACCATCATCGAGCGCGCCACCGGCCGCCGCTATGACGGCACACTCAGCTACAACGGCAACGAACCCCATGGCGACCCGACCCGCTGGGCAGTCTATCGGGTCATCCTGACTCGCCCGGTCACCACCGAACAGGCCAACCGCATCAAGCGCCTGTTGGCAGAGATGGCCCCAGCCCGCTGCCACCTTTCTGCGCTCGATTACACCCGGG
>NZ_QAJD01000174.1:661-947 GCF_003061465.1 Aeromonas sp. HMWF017 | reverse complement strand
CCCGTTACCTACAACGGCGCCGCAACCTACAACGGCAACTACAACCACGGAGCCTCGTGATATGGCGAATTTACAAGAGGTCGTCAGCTGGGAGGCTGGCATCTACCAACTCGAAACCGGTGATCCGGTGCTGGGCGGCCCGGGCGGCATCTCCAACAAGCAGGCGCAAGCGCTGGCCAATCGTACCGCCTACCTGAAAAAACACGTCGATGATATCGAGGGAGGCAACACGGCGGCGGGCAAGGCCAACAAGCTCAGCACCGCCCGCAATATTGCCCTGGCTGGC
>NZ_QAJD01000174.1:0-651 GCF_003061465.1 Aeromonas sp. HMWF017 | reverse complement strand
GATGGCAGTGGCAACATCACCATCACCGCCACCTATAAAAACTCAGGAGTGTTGGCGGGTACCTATCGCTCGGTCACCGTCGATGCCAAGGGCAATATCACCGCCGGCAGCAACCCCACTACTCTGGCGGGCTATGGCATCACCGATGCCGTCCCCAGCGCACAGAAAGGCGCTGCCAATGGGGTGGCGACGCTCGATGGCAGTGGTAAGGTCCCCGTCAATCAGATCCCGGCCACGGCTATCACCGACACCTTTGTCGTCAACACCCAGGCCGCCATGCTGGCCCTGACCGCCGAGGTCGGGGATTTGGCTGTGCGTACCGACCTCAACAAGAGCTTTATCCTGCGGGTAGCGGGCGCCGCCACCCTGGCCAACTGGCAAGAACTGCTCACCCCGACCGACTCGGTGCAATCGGTAGATGGCATGACCGGTGCGGTAACCATCGCCACCGCCAGTGAAGCCGTGAAAGGTAAGGCGCAGATCGCCACCCTGGCAGAAGTGAATGCCGGTACCGATGACACCAAATTCGTCACTGCCTTGAAACTGGCAAATATGGGCATTCAAAAACAGCTCGCAACCTTCAAACAGGTGGGCGTGACCCACTGGGTGGTACCAACCGGCGTGTATAAAGTCCTGGTCACTGTGGTCGGT
>NZ_QAJD01000036.1:0-3809 GCF_003061465.1 Aeromonas sp. HMWF017 | reverse complement strand
TTCTGTTGATGATGGCGATGGGAGTGATGGCTTGGTGGGCTCAGGGATAGATACTCACTTCTATCAGATTCTGATCCGGGTCGAGGAAGTAGATGGATTCTATCGGCCCACAGGCACCGCTTTTGGTCACCGGCCCCTCGACAATCTCCACCCCGTGGCAGGCAAGCTGGGCCATCACCTGCTCCAGCGGCCAGCGGGTGATAAGGCAGATATCCCCCGACCCCACCTGCGCCCGATTGCGCGGCTCCTGCCCCAGCAGCTGCAGATTGATCTTCTGGTTGCCAAACCCCACCGCCCGGCGCCCCGCACCGAAGGTGATGGCCTCCATATTGAGCACCGAGCTGTAAAACGCCACGGCCCGCTCGATATCACTTACCGTCAATACCAGATGGTCGATATGGCTGATCATGATTCCCTCCTGGTGCTGATGCCGGCAAGGCTGCCGGTGGTGATAAACATGCAGCCAGCCAACCCGGCTGTCCGCCTTGCCAGCTGCATCCCCGCTCGTTTGCCATAGACATCACAGATACAGGAACGCCCCGCTAGCCCCTCCATCATACCGGGCCAAACCACCCGCGACTGTGGTATGGCGCGCAAAGATGCCGCGTTGGGCCAAGCATTTCCATAAATTCTCAGTTAAAAACATCTAATTCTCCTTTCAGGAGAAAAAATAGTCGAGGCTAGGACACCAAATATATGGTTTAACCAGGAATTTTCCCCGAATCAACTAGTCTCAAATGCTCAGAATCATTAATTCCGATACGCATCCAATTACCGACTAATTGAGCCATTTCGCTCGCCGCACGACCATACCTTATTTCTCCCAGCCAAGTAAAAGAATCATAACCTCTAGCATCTTGGAAAATAAAGTTTTCTTGCCCATCAATGCTCATCAAGCCCCTAACTCTTTGCGTTATATCGGGAGTAAATATGAAGGTAGATAGCTTAGGTCTTTTTCGGTCAAACTTTAACTTAATTTCAGCGTTAGATTTATCCTTCAATACTACACTATAGCTGTCTTGGACTAAGGTCGCCTCTAAAAATACGAATGACGAATCATTAATTAACCTCAAAGTATCACAGGCCGGTGTTAAGCATAAGAAAAACCTTCCATTATCATGTTTAAGCAACGAGCCTGTCGTTAATGAAGGACTCCAGTCCACATGACTAGAAAATTTAGGCAACATAACTGCCTCACGTTTAAAAGCAACGAGTCTAGAGAACTTATTTTGAGACACTCTGGATAGCTCAATATCTCCAGCAAGAGTAACTGATATTAATCCTCGTTTTTCAACAGGGAGCTTTATTACTGCACCTGCATTATTTTTAAACCCTTTGTCATCAATGCCAGAATTAAGCAACTGAACAATGAAGTCTTTGTCAATAACTTCCTTACTATATCTTTGAGAAGAAAAGTTATTTTCATGAGCATCAAGCCATAGCTTTATAGATTCAACATCCAAATATTCATCTGCAATTCTCTCTAAACCAATAGCATTATCAAACTCCGATACCAGAAGGTCTCGCATGAGCTCAGTAACATCCGTTGGTGGGTTTGTTATCAATCTATTAGAAATATATGCAGTATCTAGCTCTTTAGAAAAGCGAGTTACTAGATGATGCATATTTTTACGGATAGCACCTACAGCCGCCAATGAAAATGACGGTATTAGACCTTCGGATAGAAGTAAAAACAGTTTAAATAATCTTTCAGGTAAATCGGTAGGGCTAACCTCTGCCTTATTTAAGGCAATAACCAAACAACTATCATTTTTGGCTGTGAATATATGGCCTTCTATATCTCTGACAGTTATACCACCATTTGATAAGGAGTCCTTTATATCAGAAAAAATACCATCAGTAATGGTTTGCCCCGTATACACAACTATCAGTCTTAAACGACCACCAGCACTAGCATCTGACTCAGCTAGCTTGGTCAAAACTTGCCTAGTGAGATTTGGATTATCACCATGCAGATACCAATCGATTACCACAATGTCTGTTAGCTTCGCCGATAATAAAATCCTAGTGATTTTTAGCTCTTCATTTTGATCTTCATCACACGGCAAAACAAATGAACATGCAATCCCTGATTCAGCAAAAGCATCAGAAACCTTTCTTATATCCAAAGTGTGAGCATCAATGTCATCATCACGATCACGTATAATAACATCAGTCATATCAGCTTGTGGTTCTGAGGCTATCGGTGAAACCAAACTTGGTACATCGCCTTCAAATAAAAAATCCCCCATACCTGTACTATTTGGTTGATTCAGGATGGTGACTTGCGTTTCTTCGTGGGTCCGCCTTTTCGCTAAGACTGGTTCATTATCTATCACTACAGCATTCTTAATAAACTTTTTTACAGCAGAGAGGCAGTGCTCAGACCAGTCATGGCTTTGCTGAGTTTGAGTATTAGTCACTACAGCTTCCATAGTTATTTTTCCTTATTGAAAACAATTTGAAATACTGGTTGAGAATCAAGTCCTGCCTGAATTAAAACTACATCCATACCCTCACGTCGTAATGTGTCTCGACTAACGGCCAATCCCATTCCACGTCCACCTGGCTTTCTAGTTTCACCAAAATCAAAAATTCTCTCTCGAAGTCTATCTTCTATACCTGGCCCAGAGTTAGAAATAAGAAATCCATCTTCATTGACATCAAGATATATTTTTCGCTCACCCTCAGACCTATGGGAGATCCAATAAATTGCATTGTCGATTATATTAACAAATGCACCAATAACTGTGGATGATTTACACATCAAGCTGCTACTTCTAAACGCATCAGAAACACAGAGCTCGATGTTATTTAAACTTAATTGCTCAGAAAATATTCGGCGCAAGGTGTTGAGTATTTGATCACCTGACAACTTAACACTCATACGATGCATTCTTCTACCTACTGGATCTAAAGATTTTAAGTATCCATCGAGATGCTCTATGTGAACACGTAAGTTTCTATATATAACCCCTAGTGGTTGATTGGCATCAGCCCAAGGTTTTAAATCTGCCATAGCCGTTTTAATACCTCTAGCAGCACGCTCAAATTCGTGTTGTAAGATACCAACAGACATCCCCATCAGTGCAAAATCAGAATAAAAGTTTAATTGCTCCTCAAGCATCTGATTAGACATTTCGAGAGCTGCAAATCTATCATCCAAAGTTTCGTGTGAGAGCAGACCTTCTTTCAACTCTATCATTTGCCGTCTTAAAGCATCAAAAAAATCGACTTCTTTTTTCTTCAACTGAGCAAGTTCGTTCTCTGCTGAATTACGAATAGCATCAATTTCATTTGGACTAGAAGCAGAAAGACGAGTAAATTCACCAACCAGATTTTCAGTTTGTAGCCTCATTTGCCCAAATTCAGATTTCAACAAATCCTTTAGTGAATTGATAAGTGACTCTGACGCTTCTATCGTCTCTCGTCTTAATGCAAGTAATTCTTTGACTGTCGAATCGCGCTCAGTTTCAATAAATTGAATTGCTGACTCTCGACGTTGGGCGTTCCCGATTTTATCGTCGGAAAACTCTCTCAGCTGTTTATCAATGTCATAATTTAGTGGCTCTATAACAGAGCTAATGACATCAGAAGAAATCCTCTCATAAGCCTGCCAATCTTTTTCTAATGCTTTAGTTAGTGCTAACCCTCTTGGCTTACTTATTATTGCTTTATTTTTTAAATTTTTTAATCTAGATCTTATGTCAATTTCAAGCTTTCTAATCGCAAGAGCAAGCTCTCCAGATTCAGGTAAAGCACTTAACTCATCAAGATGAGCCATGAGATCATTATTTATGTTTATAGAC
>NZ_QAJD01000035.1:0-13119 GCF_003061465.1 Aeromonas sp. HMWF017 | reverse complement strand
CAAACTCTGCCGGACAAGATAATGTCGGTCGAATTTTACTGTCAATAATATCTTTTCAAAGACTTAAAGATAAGTATCCTGATGACTATAAAGGTGGCATTCTTGCAATTGATGAGATAGATGCAACACTGTATCCTGCTTCTCAGGTGAAAATGTTGGACTCTTTAATTTCACTTTGTAGTAATATAAGTGTTCAAATTATCGCAACAACACATTCATTACATCTTTTAGAAAAAATCGGTGATTTGAAAAAAATTAGGGGAAGGGATAAACAATTCAATGCGATTTTTTTAAAAAAAACTGATGGCGAAATTGTAGTTAAAGAAAACCCTAGTTACGATAACATGGTTCATAATCTTAATGTCACAATTGGCAAGGTGGCTGAGGTTAAAAAATTAATCGTATACACAGAAGACAATGAATGTATTCATTTTACCAAAGCAATTTTAAAGAGAAAGTTTAAACATCTATCCTTTCCAGAAATCACATTGGGATGCAAGAATTTAATTCAGCTTGGTCAAAAGAAGATAGACTCATTCAGCTATCCAAACTCCGTTGTTATCCTTGATGGTGATGCTCGGGCTGACTTAAATAAATATCGACTTAAAAACTATATTTGCTTGCCTGGAGATGTCAGCCCAGAATCATTGTTAGCTAAGTTTTTGATCAGTTTGCCAGATAAAAGTCCCTTTTGGGAGGAAAAGACAAAATATTATTCAAAACAGATTTGTTTTAAAGATTATAACTTATCTGATATTACATCATGCCGTGTTAAAGCTAAAAAATGGTATAATCAGCAATTGGATTTAGGGGCATGGGGAAAACAAGCTGGTAATGCATTTAAGTATCTCTTGGATACAATGCCTGAGGAAAGAAGTGTTTTCTTAGATGACTTTGAAAAATTATACAATGCAATATTAAGCTAATGCATCATTTTTAATGTGGCATCTATAATAGACACCGGTTAAAAATCGGTGTCTATTTTTAGATTAAAATCGCTTGCTCATTATAGGCTGCGAATGAAGAGATATATTTCCATAGAACATAACCTCACTGGCTAAAGGGCGTTCTTTTGCTGTTGAATAATGCAAAGAAAATTCTACGTGGTTATGGCCTGCATAGACTTCTTTTATTTCTTCGCAGTTATCATAAGTAACTAACCATGGGGTAGATAGCGTTGCAACTCTATCTGCAATTGCAGCATGGTCTGAGGCCTTATAATGATTTCGATAGAGTTGACTTCCTTTATGATAATAAGGCGGATCTAAATATATCAGGCTGTTTTGGGGTAGGTCAGATTGTAGGCCTGAAATAAGGTCGTTTGCATCCTCATTATATAATGAAATTCTGTGCCGCATATTGGCAATTTTCCGTATACGTTGAGAAAGGTCGAGTTTATTGAAGCGGGCAAACATCAGCCATTTTCCTGTTTGAGCTTTGCCTCCAATAAGCCCTCCTCGTAAGATACCGGAGCGATTCGTTCTATTAAGATAAAAAGTTGCAAAACCGACTTCTGTCAGGCTGTGGTTCTGAGGTTGTGCATGTACAGCGCGTAAAGCTTCCCAAGTCTCTAGTGTCGGCTGTGCCTCATCTATCAGGCGAAGCAGATTTTCGGTATCGTGCAGAACTGCCCACCAGAATGCATGTATAGCAGGGTCTAAGTCATTGAGTACAATGCGCTCAACATGACCACCGGAAAGCAAAAGAATCGCCGCCCCAGCTCCACCAGCGTATGGTTCAACATACCATCCGTTGTTCAATTCATTTTCACGAATCAGTTGAGAGAGCCAAAGACTTAGGCGTCCTTTACCTCCAGGGTAACGAAGTGGGGTTCCAAACGTGGCACCACGTGTTGGCCGGTCATCTTCGTGTGCAATCAACCCGTTCATTATCAATCCTAATCTAGTATCCCAGCTGCATCGTAGCCTACCTACTGGGGGCTGGCCAGCACTTTCGAAGTGTACGTATTGCAAAATTAATCTGATTCATATCAACATGTTCGATTGAAACTGCAACACCTCAGGAAGTGCGTCACCATGAACAGTATTATCAATCAAGTTACTGCTCGTCACCCCCTCAGTCTACTGATAGGTGACATCAAACAATCCTTTGTTGGATACGTATATAACCTGCGTTACGACGAGGCTTATGTACAAACAAACGACCTGTTTAAGTATGCTGTTAATGGGTTAGCTCATAATTCATTCTTAGTCGCCGCAGGCTTCGATCCAACTCGTTTTAATGAAACATCCTATATAGATCAAGAGGTTGTGCTGCTTCGTGTTATCGAGCCTGCAACATTGCCTCAGGATGCTGATATGGTGCGTACTCGTATTGAGCATCACCAGAGACGTCGAGAAGAAGAGAGGCTTCCTGGTGATAGCAATGATGGTCTCGACCCCATTACGCGTAGTGAATTACAGTGGGGAGGGTTGCGCTGCCGAGTGTTGGGGACGTTTTTCATGCAAGACGATCAACTGCGCTTAGGAAGCGATGTCGAAACATTTATGAGTCTACCGCGTATGCGAGCCTATAAACCGCGCGGTGATGTTCTGGCTAGGATAGTAAACCATGTGAACCCAGAAATCCGCACTAAGGCTGCTGAAGAAGCCAGAAAAGCTGGCTTTAGCGACATTCCTCAACCGATAAAAATCGGTACTGTTCGATATACATCTACAAATAGACTGCAACGTTCCAGCGGCGAATCTGTTCAAGTTGAAATTCAACCAGCAGACTTTCTTGCCCGCCGTACTGCTGTACTTGGCATGACGCGTACGGGGAAGTCTAATACAGTTAAAACAACTGTTTCAGCGGTTGCATTGGCTGCAATGAAATCTGACATCAAGGTCGGGCAATTAATTTTCGATATTAATGGTGAATATGCAAATGCCAACCATCAGGATGATGGAAGTTCCATTGCGGATGTTTTTGGTGACAGAGTTATTCGTTATCGTGCACTTGAAACTCCGGGCTTTGAAGATCTTCGGATGAATTTCTACACCGAGCCGGGGCAAGCTATTAATCTGATCCAAGCGCTTTTCAAACAAGAGTCCTCTCCTTTTTCGGGGCAGGATTTGGATGCATTTATGTCTGCTACTCTTGAAGAGCCAAACAAATCAGATACTAGTGAATATACTCGTTGGAAACGTCACGTAGCTGTTTTTCAATGTATTTTAGCTCGCGCAGGATATCCAGTTCCGTCAGGGTTTCTCGTGGAAATACCAATGCCACAATCTCTTGTGAAGCAAATGAATACATACCTACGTTCACAAGAAAGTCCAGATGTAGTTCTTCCTGTATCCGACAAAGTTTCTCCTATGGAGGCCGCAGCATGGTTTGAACAGATTAGAGTGATAAATATTGGTGTGCGAGAACAGCAAGCAGAAAAGAGAACCGCTACAATCGGTTTATCATCTTCCACCACTGGAAATGCTTGGGTTGACCCATTACTTGAATCAATGCTAAATATGCTGGCTCGAGAAACAAGTCGTAAGCAATCATTTGGTGGATGGCGCGCAATACAAAAATATCGTTCTTACCATTCTGCTCGTCGTGTTAGAGATGTGACATCGGAAATTGTAAGATATTTAGATGCTGGGAAAATTGTTATTCTCGATTTGTCAGCTGGCCCTGTAGAGATTCGTAAAGTACTCTCTGAGAGAATTGCCAGGCAGATTTTTGATAGACAAATGGATGCACTAAATCAAGGCAAGGTGCCGCAAAACATAGTTATTTATGTTGAGGAAGCTCATAATTTGATCGGCAAAAAGGTTGATTTAGATACGACATGGCCACGCATTGCCAAAGAAGGTGCTAAAGCAAAAATTGCTTTTGTGTATGCAACTCAGGAGCCATCTTCTGTTCATCCTAATATCCTGGCCAACACTGAAAATTGGTTCGTAACACATCTAAATAATGATGATGAACTAAGGACTTTAGGTAAGTTTTATGACTTTGAGGATTTCTTGCCCTCTCTGAAAAGTGCCCAAGATGTGGGTTTTGCTAGAATTAAAACTTTATCTGCTCCATTTGTAATTCCAACGCAAATAAATAGATTCACTCCACATGACATTAAGGCTCAAATAGCATTAATTGTCGGGCAGAATGAAAAGGTAGGTATCTAAATGCCTTATGTTCGCGAACATGCAGGTAAAGGTGGGCATGCTGATTTTGTGCGCAACCCTGACGTGCAAAACTTTCTTTCGAATTGTGATTATTTGCGTGAGCCATCTGATGAAGAAGGACGGGTGCTGGCATCGCGTTTTCAACGAGCGCCACGAGCAGTTCCTCCAAAACTGCCAAAGTTTGTAGTAGCGTCAGATGCAAGTAAAAATGATACTCCTATAAATGATAAGTTACCAAGTACACAGATAGGATTTCTAAAAGTAAGTCATGTGCTAGTTAATATGGAAAACTATGCAGGCCTACTTGATTCATCAAGTCATTTTATCGATCCATTTAAAATTGCCGATATGCATCGGTCTGCATCACCTATAACTTTCACAATGCCTGGTAGCAATATTAGATATAAGGGGGTTGCTAGCGTAAAACATGGTTTTAGACGTGCGTTGTTTGATCAGATGTCGGTTAATCGTGGTGATGGTCAAACACCAATGTTGTTGACGGAAACGCTTCGTGAGTTAGTTGAACCATCACTAAAAATAATGAGCTGCCCCTCATGCGGGCATAGTCACTGCTTTGATTTTATTGACAGAGATTTGAAACAATGTCCAGTGTGTCATGAAGACGTATTTATTACAGATTGGCTACGCTTACATGAAGGAATAAGTGATTACGGCGATAATAGTAGCGCAATGACACGAATGATGAATGCAGTTGAACATCTTATGCTCGGTGCATACATCTTACAGGTATTTCATGTTCACCCAGGTGCCTTATCTGATATTGCATTTGTTCTTGATGGTCCTCTTGCGTTGTTTGGAGAGCCTGCAAAGCTATCATTTCGTTTGCAAGCATTAATCCACAAAGTAAATGTGCGTCTTGCAGAGTTGAATTTAAGCTCAATGCTTGTCGTTGGATTACAGAAGACTGGTGTGCTTATGGATCATGCTCTCTTGCTGGAACGATTCCTCGATGATGGCATGTTGCGTCTAGTTGACGATGACTACCGTAATACATACATTACAGGTTCGGATTCTCCAGCAAGTAATTTTGGGAATGAAACCTACTATGGCCAAGATTTTCTCTTTAAGACAGAGAGAGGCCGAATGTTCAATTTTGCGCTTCCATATCCGTTTCCTGATAAAAACCATAATGGCGGTGGCAGGGCTTTTGCGTTAGCGAAATCTGAAATCGAGCGCTATGGTGACCAAGTACAACGTGCATGTGATTTGATCCGGTATTTTGAGATGGATCTTTATGACAATGCAATTGTTCCTGTGGCTCTTGCCCATAGACATGCTTCAATTAGTCTCGTACCAGGAGGGCAAGTTTTGAATTTGCTAGTTCGTGGTGGGGTTGGAAGAGGATGAAAGTCCAGAGTTGCCCCTGTTTAAACAGGGGCTGATTTTTTGTTCTCATTCAGGGTAAGGCATTTTTCAAGGTAACTGTTCGAGAAGGCACGAAGATTTGCTAGCCGCACAGATCGCTCTTCTTGTGTGCCTGGGTGCGCTCGGTAGGGCAGGAAACGAGCTATCGCAGCACCAAGCTTCTCATGAAGACGTCCATCTGGGTTCAATACCCATGCCCCATTCGCTCGTCCATCCGGTAGTGCCGCGATGGCATGGCACTGGACTTCAGCCAAGAAGTCCTGCAACAAGTAGTCGCGTGTGGCGATATATGGGAATACCATCGAATTCTGTACGCCAGCAGGAAAAATCGATATCGCTGGCAGCATCACATCATGGCCAAAATTTTCTACCGCCTCTTTTTGTTTACCGAAGCTGGACATAAGTTTGGTGTCTGCCTGCACCTTCTTGAGCACCTTTTTGCGAAAGAGGGCTGGCTGCTCCTTTGCTAAGAATAATAATGCTGCCAGATAGAAAGGTAATTGCAGGAATGGCAAGTTTCCCGCCTTGAGCAATCCACTCAACCATTCCAGCTTGGATTCGGCGCTGCTTGACTGATGGTAGAGATAGAGAATGGCAGGTAGATAGCCAGACAGTAGTGATACATTTTTTTTAAGGTCTGGTTTTGCATCCTCAAGTGCTCGGTCAAAAATTATGGAGTTTTGATTTGCATCCCATGAACCAAAGCGCTTTCCCAGTAGTTCTGCATAGTCATGTAGAGCTTTACTAGCACCAGCAAACTTTGGTCGTTGTTCGAGCATTGCCATCGTCGGATTTAACTCCAACGGCTTCGAGCGCAGCAGTTGTTCCAAAAAATCTGTATTGGCCGAACGCCGACCTTCGACAATATCTGTCAGCACATTGTTGTCGAGTACCAGCGAGTGTAGGACCTTCGTTCCATGAGGCACTATGGCGCTAGGGTGCAGCATCGGCCGGATGTACAGCGCATCAGTATCGCCTGGTGGTGATGCCACTACTTGACCATCTACCACCCAAGTCTCGTTAATCAATGGTTGAACCACTTTAAAGCCCCTATGGTTTCTGTGCTATGCCACCGTCACGGTCAAGCGTATGACTGTCTTTGAGGCTTGGGAGAATATCAACTAAGTGGCAGGTTGGAGGACTGGGTATTTGTATACCCAGATCCACATTAGTTAGATTATCTAGGTCTGGTGATAATTGGTCGGTGTCACACTTTATTACTCCATTCTCCCGCGGGTACTGGGCAGACTCTGTAAATCGGTGTCCAACTTTATTTTCCAGTGACTATTTTTCCATGTGGTATAGAAGGTCTTGCAGAGAAATTTGGTATTCAACTTTATTACACTAATACATTTCTGACATGAAAAAGAGCCGCAATTGCGGCTCTTTTTGTTGCTGCTGAGGGGTTACGACAGCCGCAGGTTGGTGATGGTGACCTCGTCGAGGGAGGGCACTATGATGCCGCTGGTGATCCCTTTGGCGATGGCCTGACTGCGGTTCTTTGAGTCGGTCTTGTTGGTCACCTGGGTCAGGTGAAAGTTGACCGTCCGCTCACTGATGCCGAGGATGGTGGCGATCTCCCAGGAGGTCTTGCCCTCGCTGGCCCAGAACAGGCACTCCTTCTCCCGATCCGAAAGTTCGGTCAGGTATTTCATCATATCCGGTCTGCTTTTGATCAGTTGCAGTGCAGAGTTGAAGATGTAGCTGGCGCAGAACGACAGCAGAGGGACATTTTCAAACATCAGGTCGGAGTTGGATTTGTCCTTGGTGATGAATGAGAGGATGCCGTGCTCCCCCTGCGGGGTGTGCAGCGGAAAGGAGACGCCATTGCGTACCCCGAAATCGGCAGCCAGGTTCATCACGTCGCGGCTGGCGCTGGGCAGCCAGGGCGAGTCGCAGTCGAGCTTGTTCCAGAAGATCGGCTGGGTCTGTTTCAGCCCCAGATAGACCACCGGATCCTGGGTCAGATACTGGTTTTCGCTGTAGGCGTCAAACCAGGTGGTCGGACAGTTGTTGAACAGTGCCACGTGGGATTTTTGCATGCTGATGGGGAAAATAATCAGCAGCCGAAAGTAATCGAAGCCCATTTGATGACTGAAGCGCTCCAGCAGTTGCTGGATATCGCTGGTTTTTGTTGCCTTGGTGAACTTGTCGATATGTTCCCAGATCGCATCGTTGAGCATTACTTTCTCCTTTTTCGATCTCTATCACACTGATCGAAAAGATTTTTTATCGTTATTTATATTTGTGCGGTGGCTATTGGCGCCACTTATTCCGTGCGTGCTTAAAAATTATCCTGTTTTTGTGCATAAAGGCCAAGAAAATCCTCTCGTTGCCAGTCCGCCCTGTATTTGAGATAATGATAATAGTTATCATTAGTAAGATGTATTTCAATGAACAAATTATGGGGTGTGGCCCTGCTGCCACTGTCAGTCCACTTTGCTGCCATCGGGGATGAGCTGGTTGCTCCCGCCCTCAAGAACAGCATAGCTGCTGGGAAAGCCTCCCAGCAGCGGGTGGAAAAAGCCGCCGATGCCGCTGTTGCCGCACGACTGGAGCTGCAAAATGCCCAGCTGCAACTGCGCGACCTCGAAGCCTACAACCGCTACATGCAATCTCTGGTGGCCGATCAGCAAAATGAGCTGGGTAAATTGAGCCAACAGCTGGAAGCGGTGCAAGAGACCCGTCAGGGCTTGATCCCGCTGATGTTGCAGATGCAGGCAGATCTGGAACAGCTGGTGCAAAACGACATCCCGCTGCGCAAGGAAGATCGGCTGGCGCGGGTTGAACAGTTAAAAGCGACCCTGGCTCGCGCAGACGTTAGCGAGGCAGAGAAATTCCGTCAGCTACTGCAGGCCTATCAGATTGAAGCCGAGTACGGCAGCCGGATGGACAGCTATTCCGCCGAGCTGGAGCTGGATGGTGCTCCGCGTCGAGTCGATGTGCTGGCGCTGGGTCGGGTCTCCCTGCTGGCAATGACGGCCGATCGCAGTCAGGCATGGCGCTGGTCTGCCGAGGCGAAGCAGTGGCAAGCCCTCGATAGCCAGTGGCTCTCCCCCATCGCCGAGGCGATGGATGTGGCCGCCGACAAGAAAGTTCCCCAGTTGCTCAATGTCCCCCTCTCTGTCAGCCGTAGTCAGGAGGCCCAATCATGAGAGTCACCATGAAGTGGTTCCCCCTCCTTATTGCTCTCTCCTACGGTACCAACGCCGCTGTCGCCGATGAGTGGCAGCAGCAGGAACAGGCTCGTGAACAGCAGGCTCAGCAAGATCTGGCGACCGTTGCCAAGGAGCTCGGCACTGCCCGCGCCAGACTGGCCGAGGCCCAGCGCCTGAGCAAGGAGCTGGCTGGCAAGTTCGCCAGCAACGAGAAGCAGCTGGTCGAGCTTAACGCCCAGTGGGAGCAAGCCTCCGGCGACATGAACGAGATCTTCGCGGTCACCCGTCAGGGCGCCAGCGATGCGGTCAAGCTGTTGAGCGAATCCGCCGTCGAGGGCCAGTACCCGGAACGTCTCGCCCCGCTGAAAGCCATGGCACAGGATAAACAGGTGCCGGATCGCGCCGCCCTCGCCCTGCTGCCCGCCACGCTGCTGCAGGAGATCCGCGAATCTGGCCGGATTGCCCAGTTCAACGGCAAGGTGCTCGATGCCCAGGGGGCTGCCAGCGAGCTGTCGCTGACCCGGGTTGGCAGTTTTGCCCTGCTGGGGAGCGAAGGCTTCCTGCAACCGACTGCCGAAGGCTTGAGCCCGGTACTGGGTCTGCCCGGTAGCGTGCTCTCTGCCGTTGCGGCTTATCAGGGTCAGGAAGGGGAAGCGCTGCCGCTGGATCCTTCTCATGGCACTCTGCTGGCGATGCTGGCACAGGCGCCCACCTTCTGGCAGCAGGTACAACAAGGTGGTCAGGTCGGCGCCATTATCGTGCTGTTGGCTGCCATCGGCTTGGGGATTGCGGCGGTACGGCTGTGGAGCCTCTCCCGCGAACTGGGTCGGGTGCGCCGCCAGCTCAAGAGCGGCGAGTATCACGCCGACAACGCCCTCGGCCGGGTGCTGACGGTGGCAGACAAACACCCCGAGCTGAGCATGGAGACCCTCGAGCTGCGTCTTGATGAGGCGATCCTGCAGGAGACTCCTCGCATGGAGCGCGGCATCGGCATGGTCAAGGTGATCGCGGCCATCGCCCCCATGCTGGGTCTGCTCGGTACCGTAACCGGGATGATCGGCACCTTCCAGGCCATCACCCAGTTTGGCACCGGCGATCCCAAGATCATGGCGGGCGGCATCTCCATGGCGCTGGTCACCACGGTACAGGGTCTGGTTGCGGCCATTCCGCTGATCCTGGCCCACAGCCTGCTGCAATCACGCTTCACCGAGCTTTCCAATGTACTGGAGCAGCAAGTAGCCGGCATTCTGGCCGAGCGCGCCGAGAGCAATAACGGCGGGATGGAGCGAGCAGCATGATGCTCGACATCTGGCAACAGCTGCAGAGCTTCATGGGCCGTGGCGGCCCGGTGCTCTGGGTCATTCTGGCCCTGCTGGTGCTGATGTGGATTTTGATGATCGAGCGGCTGCTCTACCTCAATCTGGGTTTCGGCCCGTTGCAGCAACAGCTGCTCGGCCGCTGGCAGGCACGCAGCGAGCGCCACAGCTGGCACGCCCGGGCGATCCGCAGTCGCTGGCTGGCGCAGGCAGAGCTGGAACTGAACCGTCATCTGATCTTCATCCGCACCCTGGTGGTGCTCTGCCCCATGCTGGGGTTGCTGGGCACTGTGACCGGCATGATCGGCGTATTCGATGCGTTGGCCGCGGCCAACCGTTTTAACCCGGAGAGCATGGCGGGCGGGATCTCCCGCGCCACCATCCCCACCATGGCGGGCATGGTGGTGGCGCTCTCCGGCGTGTTGTTACTCAGTCGGCTCGAGAGTCAGGCCAAGCGTGCGCTGGCCAAGACCCGGGACGGCCTGCGAGAAGAGAAGGTAATGCAATGAGACGGCAATCCAAACGCCAGCGTGACGAAGTGCAGATCGACATGACCCCCATGCTGGATATCGTGTTCATCATGCTGATCTTCTTTATTGTCACCACCTCCTTCGTGCGCGAAGCCGGGCTCGAGGTGCACAGGCCCCAGGCCAGTCAGGCCAAGGCGCAGAAATCTTCCAGCATCATGCTGGCGATCGGGGCTCAGGGTCAGATCTTCCTCGACCGCAAGCAGATCGATGTGGAGCGGGTACAGGCCACCATCGCCCGCCTGCTTGCGGAGCAACCCGATGCCAGCCTGGTTATCCAGGCCGACGAGCGAGTGCCCCACGGCAAGGTGGTGCGGGTGATGGATGAGGCCAAGGCTGCGGGTATCGCCAATATCGCCGTGGCGGTGGCACCGAAATGAAATACAAGCTGATGAGCCTGGGGTTGGGGGTTGCACTCAGTCTGGGCATCCTGCTGTTCATGGCCACGCTGGTTGAACCGCCCCGGGGCGAGAAGGTGGCGAGCGAACAGAAGCCCATCGTTATCAATATGCAGAACGAGGTGACCGAGGTGCAGGTGCGCGAGCGTCCGGTGCCGCAGGAGCCTGAACCTCTGCCAGAGCCTCCCGCCGCATTGGCATCGACACCTCTGCCGATGCCTGCCGCGGCCCCCTTGGCGGCTGTTGAGCCGAGTCTGGATCTGGTTTCCAGCCTCAGCGCGGTGCAGGTCTATGCCCCCGGTGTAGCGACCAGTACCGCACCGGTATTGAGTGGCAATTACCACGGCCAGCAGCAAGGGGCGGGTATCGGCGCTGGTGACATGTTGATGCCGCTGCAGCGGATCGAGCCGGTCTACCCCTATCGTGCCCAACAGTCAGGGATCGAAGGTTTCGTCACCCTGCGCTTTAGCGTGAATGCGGAAGGTGGCGTGCAGGACGTGGAAGTGGTCGAGGCCAAACCCAAGCGTCAGTTCGAGCGGGCGGCCATTCAGGCGATCAACAAGTGGCGCTATCAGCCGAGACCGGGCGCCACCGACAAGCTGGTGCAAGTCATCACGCTCAAATTCAAACTGGAGTCATAACTATGTTGCGGATCTGGATCTGTCTGCTGGCCCTGGTTGGCCAAGCCTGTCTGGCGATGGAGGTCAGCCCCCACTTCTCCCGTCAGCTTGAACCCGTGATGAAGCTCTATCAGTCCGGTCAGTGGCAACAAGCCCAGAGCAAGGCATCCGGCCTCAAGCCAAATAGCGATGCCGAGCGTGCCTGGCTGGCGCAGCTGCAAGCCTCGCTGGCGGCTAATCTGCAACAGACCGCCCAGGCGAGCCGTTATGTCGAACAGGCCCTTGCCTATAAAGAGTGGCCCGAGCAGCAACAGCTCCAGCTGTTGCGACTACGCGGCGATATTCAGGCCCAGCAATCCAACTGGTCTGGTGCCATCGCCAGCTACAAGGCGGCGCTGGCACTGAAGCAAGACGATGCACTGCGCCTGCGTCTGGCCGGCCTCTATTACCACAACAAGCAGTACGGTGACGCTGCCAGCCAGAGCGAACAGTTGTTGAAGAAGGGTTGGCATAAGCAGGCCGCTATCATTCGTCTCTCCGCCCTCACCGCTCAGCAACGTTATGGCGTGGCGGCCGATCAGGCGGCCGAGCTGATCCGTCACGAGCCGACAGAGAGCAAATGGTGGCAACAGGGGGTGTCGCTCAACCTCTCCGCCAAACGTGGCGATCAGGCGCTGGCATTGCTACAAACTGCCATCGACAGAAAACTGATGGATGACGCGTCAGCCCGTAATCAGCTGATCCGCCTCTATGCCTGGCAAGGGCTGCCTTATCGCGGTGCCCGTCTGCTGGAAGCGGCCATGGCCAAGGGACAGATGAAGCAAAGTGCTGAAAACCGCCAACTGCTGGCTCAATTGTGGGAAGGTGCCCGGGAGTGGTCACAAGCTGTCGATAGCTGGCAACTGCTGGCCAACCAGCATGGCCAGCCCAAAGCCGCCATGCGCGCCGCCGAACTGCTGCTGCAACAGGGCAAGACAGATGCCGCCATGACCCAGCTCGCCGCTATCAAGTCGGTAAAAGGCGAGCAAGGCAATCGTGCCAAAGCATTGCTGGTGCAGGCACACCTTAATAAGGAGCAGTATGCCCAGGCGCTGGAACTGGCCCGTGAGCTGCAGCAGCAGGATAACTGGCAACAGAAGGCAACCAGCTGGGTCAACTATATCCGGGCACAAAGCGAAGAGTTGAGCAAAAAAGCGGCGTAAAAGAGGCGCCAAGGGGTTGTTTTGGGGTGTTCAGTTCGCTTTTTCAGCAAACGAACGCATTTTTGCAAAAAGCCCTTGTCATCGCGGCGCGGCTCCCTATAATGCGCCCCTACCAGCACGGCGGAACACGCCGAACTGATGAGCCAGCTTCTTAATGAAGTGGGCGCCGAAAGAAAAGCGAAAACAATCGCTTGACTTTCGAAGTGAGAGGCGTAATATGCGCCTCCTCAACGCGATAAGCGTGACGCTCTTTAACAATTTGAATCAAGCAATCTGTGTGGGCACTCACAGCATCGAGCATCAAAAACAATTTTTGATTTTCAATGTCTGGTGAAGTGACCAAGACGATTTCTTAGCAATAAGAAGTCGAACAGTTTATTTCAGCAAT
>NZ_QAJD01000034.1:0-29333 GCF_003061465.1 Aeromonas sp. HMWF017 | reverse complement strand
TTTCGGTGTTGCAGAGGATCAGGCTGTAGCCCTGTTCGAAGCAGTACGCTTCAACCCCTTGCACCACTTCTGCGAAGAAGGGGTTTACGCTGGTGGTCACCAGCATACCAATGGTCTTGGTCGAATTTATTTTAAGACTGCGCGCTACCGAGTTGGGCGCGTAGTTGAGTTCTGCCACCGCCTCAATCACTTTCTGGGTCGCGTCTTCGCTGACCCGCCGAGTGTGGTTGAGCACATGTGAGACGGTGGAGATGGATACGCCTGCGCGCGAGGCGACATCCTTGATAGTGGCCATCTCTGTCTCCTGACTGTCAAAGGCGGAACATTAGCAGATTTCCCGAATAAAGGCTTGGTTTTAACGAGCTCTGCCACGGAATTGTCAATGCCGGCTAATTTAGGCGCTCATTTCTGTTTGCGCAAATGGATTGTGGTCAAAATGGGAGCGCTGTCAGAGTAAAATATCGCCAGATTAATCCTCTGGCGTTTGTCAGAATCGCCTCTCGTTACCAAGATGTTAAGTCAACAAATCAAAATTAAGCTCTAATTGGCCGAAAATAACAGGTCATTTATTTCAAAATCCACCCATCCAACCCCCTCTGGTTAGTATCTTTAACAGCTTGTTATTGCCCCGTGAGGAATGATAGAACCATACCTATAGCCGGATGCACGGGATGTAGATCCGGAATGGCACACGGAAATGAAACAATCCACTGATTAAGGGACGAATCAATGCATAAGTTGAGCAAAATCACAGTTGGCGCAGCGGTTTCTTTGGCTCTGTTTGGATCGATCTCCATCGCTCACGCGGCAGACACCATCAAGATAGGTATCGCAGGCCCGGTTACCGGCCCGGTTGCCCAGTACGGGGACATGCAGTTCACCGGCGGCAAGATGGCGGTCGAGCAGATCAACAAGGCTGGCGGCATCAATGGCAAGCAGATCGAAGCGCTCGTCTATGACGATGCCTGCGATCCCAAGCAGGCGGTGGCCGTTGCCAACAAGGTGGTGAACGATGGCGTCAAGTTCGTGGTCGGCCACCTCTGCTCCGACAACACCCTGCCCGCCTCCGACATCTATGAAGACGAGGGGATCCTGATGGTCACCCCTGCCTCCACCAACCCCAAGATCACCGAGCGCGGTTACCAGCTGACCCTGCGCACCATCGGCCTGGATAGCGATCAGGGCCCGACTGCTGCCAAGTACATCATCGAGCAGGTCAAACCCCAACGCGTGGCCGTTATCCACGACAAGAAGCAGTACGGTGAAGGGATCGCTTCCAGCGTCAAAGCCGCGCTCGACAAGGCTGGCGTGAAAGTGGTGGCCTTTGAAGGGATCACCGCCGGTGACAAGGACTTCTCCGCCCTGATCGCCAAACTGCAGAAAGAGAACGTCGATTTCGTCTACTACGGCGGCTATCACCCTGAGCTGGGTCTGATCCTGCGTCAGGCTGGCGAGAAGGGGCTGAAAGCCAAGTTCATGGGCCCGGAAGGGGTGGGTAACAAGGATATCTCCGCCATTGGTGGCCCGGCTTCCGAAGGCCTGCTGGTGACCCTGCCGAACAAATACGATCTGGTACCTGCCAACGCCCCGCTGGTAGCGGCGTTCAAGGCCAAGGGTCAGGACTCCTCCGGCCCGTTCGTCTGGACTACCTATGCCGCGGTGCAAACCCTGGCAGCCGGTATCGCCAAGGCGGGTGAAGATGACCCGGCCGCCGTTGCCGCCGCCATCAAGGCTGCGCCGATCGATACCGTGATGGGCCCCCTGACCTGGGCACCAAACGGTGACCTGAAAGGCTTCGAATTCGGTGTGTTCCAGTGGCACGCTGACGGTACTTCCAGCCAAGTCAAATAATCTGCCGATCGGGGGTGAGTACGCTCACCCCCTCCTCTCTTTGCGGGCAAGTACAGGGAACGCAGTATGTCCGAACACCTCCTTTATCTCGTTCAGCAACTGCTGAACGGATTAACCATAGGCAGCACCTATGCGTTGATCGCCATTGGCTACACCATGGTCTATGGCATCATCGGCATGATCAACTTCGCCCACGGCGAGGTGTATATGATCGGCTCCTATGTCGCTTTTATGGTGATGGCGGGGCTCATGATGATGGGCATCGACAGCACCTTTCTACTGCTGGGAGGCGCCTTCCTGGTCAGTATCATCATCACCGGCACCTATGGCTGGAGCATCGAGCGGGTTGCCTACCGGCCGCTGCGCGGCGGCAACCGGCTGATCCCCCTCATCTCCGCCATCGGCATGTCGATCTTCTTGCAGAACATGATGCGGATGGCCCAGGGCTCGCGCGATATCGCCATGCCCACCCTGATTTCCGGTGGCTGGACCCTGGGGGGTGAGGATGGTTTTCAGGCCAGCCTCTCCTATATGCAGCTGATCATCTTCGTGGTGACCTTTGTCACCATGCTGGCGCTGACCCAGTTCATCAACCGCTCCCGCATGGGCCGCGCCTGCCGCGCCTGTTCGGAAGATATCAAGATGGCCAACCTGCTGGGGATCGACACCCACGTGGTCATCTCCATCACCTTCGTGCTGGGGGCCGCGCTGGCTGCCGTCGCCGGGGTGCTGCTCGGCATGTATTACGGCGTCATCAACCCCTATCTCGGCTTTATGGCAGGGCTGAAAGCCTTCACCGCCGCGGTACTGGGCGGTATCGGCAGCATTCCCGGCGCAGTGCTGGGCGGTCTGCTGCTCGGCGTGGTGGAAGCGCTCACCGCCGGCTACCTCAGCACCGAATACAAGGATGTGATGGCGTTCGCCCTGCTCATCTTTGTGCTGCTCTTTATGCCGACCGGCATTCTGGGCCGCCCGGAAGTGGAGAAAGTATGATGAAACGCCAATTCATCCATGCCTGCATCGCCAGCCTGGTGCTGCTGGTGCTCTCTTTCTGGCTGCTCGGCTTCAAGCTGGAGACCGATGGCTCCAGCCTGCAGGTAGTGAGCCGCCTCGATGTGTCGCTGGCCTGGCTACTGGGGGGCGCCACCCTCGTTTTCTGGTTCCAGATGCTGCGCGGCCAGATCGCCAAGCTGTTTCAGGCCTCCATCAGCGGCTTCTCGGTCGGCTTCACCAAGCTGGTGCTACCGAGCCCGGAAGAGGCGCCCAAGCTCTATAACCTCACCGCCGTGCTGGTGCTGCTGTTCGCGGTGAGCTGGCCCTTTATGGCCTCCCGCGGCGCCATCGATCTCGCCACCCTCACCCTGATTTACATCATGCTGGGGCTGGGGCTGAACGTGGTGGTCGGCCTCGCCGGTCTGCTCGATCTCGGCTATGTCGGCTTCTACGCGGTCGGTGCCTATAGCTATGCCCTGCTCAACACCTACTTCGGACTGAGCTTCTGGGAGTGCCTGCCCATCGCCGGGCTGATGGCCGCGACCTTCGGCTTCCTGCTCGGTTTCCCGGTGCTGCGGCTGCGGGGGGACTATCTGGCCATCGTCACCCTGGGGTTTGGCGAGATCATCCGTATCCTGCTCAACAATATGACCACCCTGACCGGCGGCCCAAACGGAATCTCCGGCATTCCCAAACCGACGCTCGCTGGTTTGGAATTCAACCGCACCGTCAAGGATGGGGGCTTTGATACCTTCCACAACTTCTTCGGCATTACCTACAACGCCAACCACAAGGTGATCTTCCTCTACCTGATGGCGCTGGTGCTGGTGGTGGTGACCCTGTTCGTCATCAACCGCCTGCTGCGGATGCCACTGGGACGCGCCTGGGAAGCGCTGCGGGAAGACGAGATCGCCTGCAAATCGCTGGGGCTCAACCCCACCATCATCAAGCTGACCGCCTTCACCATAGGCGCCACCTTTGCCGGTTTCGCAGGCAGCTTCTTTGCCTCGCGGCAGGGCTTTATCAGCCCGGAATCCTTCGTCTTTATCGAGTCGGCCATCGTGCTGGCGATTGTGGTGCTGGGTGGCATGGGCTCCCAGATCGGGGTGGTGCTGGCTGCCATCGTGATGACGGTGCTGCCGGAGCTGGCCCGCGAGTTCAACGAGTACCGCATGCTGATGTTCGGCCTCTTGATGGTGTTCATGATGATCTGGCGGCCACAAGGATTGCTGCCTATGACCCGTCCGCATCTGGAGTTGAAGAAATGAGTACACATCAGAAGTTAATGGAAGTCTCTGATTTGTCGATGCGCTTCGGGGGCCTGCTGGCCGTCAACGGGGTAAAACTGGATATCGACAAGGGCGAGGTGATCTCCATCATCGGCCCCAACGGCGCAGGCAAGACCACCATCTTCAACTGCCTGACCGGCTTCTACTGCCCGAGCGGCGGCACCATCCGCTACAAGGGTGAGGAGATCCAGGGGCTGCCCGGCCACCTCATCGCCCGCAAGGGGATTGTGCGTACCTTCCAGCACGTGCGGCTGTTCAAGGAGATGACGGCGGTGGAGAACCTGCTGGTTGCCCAGCACCAGCATCTCAACACCAGCTTTATCGCCGGTCTGTTCAAGACCCCGGCCTTCCGCCGTGCCGAGCAGGAGGGGCTGGAGCGGGCCGCCTTCTGGCTGGATAAAGTGGGCCTCAAGGATCTTGCCAACCGCGCCGCCGGTAATCTGGCCTACGGTCAGCAGCGCCGGCTCGAGATCGCCCGTTGCATGGCGACCCGTCCCGAGCTGCTGATGCTGGACGAACCGGCTGCCGGCCTCAACCCGAAGGAGACCGACGAGCTGGACGAGCTCATCATGAGCCTGCGGGACGAGTTCGGGGTCTCGGTGCTGCTGATCGAACACGATATGAAGCTGGTGATGGGCATCTCCAACCGCATCTTCGTGGTCAGCCAGGGCACCCCGCTGGCCCACGGCAAGCCGGATGAAATCCGCAACAACCCGGCAGTGATCAAGGCCTATCTGGGCGAGTCGTAAGGACAAAAAGATGTTAGAACTTCGCAACGTATCGACCCACTACGGCAAAATTCAGGCGCTGCACGATGTCAGCGTCGAGGTGAAAGAGGGGGAAATCGTCACCCTGATCGGAGCCAACGGCGCTGGCAAAACCACCCTGCTGATGACCCTCTGCGGTGAACCCAAGCCCAGCAGCGGCTCCATCTGGTTTGAGGGGGAACAGATCAGCTCCCTCACCACCGCCCGCATCATGCGCAAGGATATCGCCGTAGTGCCGGAGGGGCGCCGTATCTTCGCCCGCCTGACAGTGGAGGAGAACCTGCTGATGGGCGCCTTCTTCGTCGACAAGACCGAGCAGCATGGCCTGCTGGATCAGGTGTTCACCCTGTTTCCGCGCCTGCACGAACGGCTGGAACAGCGGGCAGGCACCATGTCCGGCGGCGAGCAGCAGATGCTGGCCATCGGCCGCGCCCTGATGAGCAAACCGCGCCTGCTGCTATTGGATGAACCCTCGCTGGGGCTGGCCCCCATCGTCATCCAGCAGATCTTCGACACCATTGAGCAGTTGCGCCAGAAGGGGATGACCATCTTTCTGGTGGAGCAGAACGCCAACCAGGCGCTCAAGCTGGCCGACCGCGGCTATGTGCTGGAGAACGGCCACGTGGTGCTGCAAGACACAGGAGCCGCCCTGCTGGCCAACCCGGCAGTGCGGCAGGCCTATCTGGGCGGTTAACCCACTGACCCGCATGCCATATCGACAAGGGAGCCGCAGGCTCCCTTATCTTTTGTGGGGTTAGTTTGCGCCCAAGCTTGCGGTACACTGGCCCATAATCAACCTATTCGCAGGACATCCCGATGGACCAGTTTGCCCATATCAATGCCCATGATGCCCACCAGAAACTGAGCGCGGGTGAAGCCCGTCTGGTGGATATTCGCGACCCGCAATCCTTTGAAGCGGCCCACGCGGTCGGCGCCTTCCACCTCACCAACGGCACCCTGGTGCGCTTTATGAACGAAGTGGATTTCGATACCCCGGTCATCGTGATGTGCTATCACGGCAACAGCAGTCAGGGGGCGGCCCAATACCTGCTGCAACAGGGTTATGACGAGGTCTACAGTCTGGATGGCGGTTTCGAAGCGTGGCGCCGGGAGTTTCCCATCGAGGCAGGCGAGGCAGGCGAGGCATGATCCAGCTGCTGGTGCTCGACAACGCCCGCATGGCGCAGGCGCTGGTGGACTATCTGGCGACGCTGGGCATCTCCTGCGAGCTGACCCAGTCCGAACTGGGGGTGACCATCTGGCTGGCGGACGAGCCGCGCCTCGCTCAGGCCCAGCTGGAGGTGAAACGCTTCCTGGCCGAGCCGGGCCACCCGCGCTACATGGAGGCCTCCTGGCAATCCGGCCGCGCCGATGCCCGCATCGACTACAGCAAGGGGATGACGGACCCCATCACCGACTTTCTCCATCAGGCGGGGCCGCTGACGCTGGTGGTGATCATCGCCTGCCTCGCCATCTACGGCATCGATGCCATCGGCCTGCCCATCTACGACGAGCTGGCGTTCCACCCGACGCTGGCCCAGTTCACCGACTGGCAGGCGTGGCGCTATTTCACCCCCGCCCTGATCCACTTCTCGGTGCTCCATCTGGTGTTCAACTTGCTGTGGTGGTGGTATCTCGGTGGTCAGATCGAGCAGCGCCTCGGCAGCGGCAAACTGCTGATCCTGCTGCTGGTGGGCGCCGCCCTGCCCAATATCGCCGAGTTTTTTGCCAGCGGCCCGCTGTTTGGCGGCCTCTCCGGCGTGGTCTATGCCCTGCTCGGCTACTGCTGGCTGCGCAGCAAACTGCAACCGGCCTGCGGCCTCACTCTGCCACCGGCGCTGATGGGCTTTATGCTGTTCTGGATGGTGCTCGGCTTCTTCGACATGCTCGGCACCAGCACCGCCAACATCGCCCACCTGACCGGCCTGCTGGTCGGCCTGCTGCAAGGCTGGCTGGATCGTCACCACCAGCCGGGCTGATTTTTCAGCTGCTGCAGAAACGAGAACGCCGCCCCGAAGGGCGGCGTTTTGTTACGCGATAGGCAGTTACTGCTTGATCAGGGTGTCATCGGTTACCTTGACCGCCGCACCGCCACTCATAAAGAAGCTGGCGAACTGGGTCTGGATCTCGGTAGTGACCGCGCCAGCCTGATCGAAGTTCTCGTCAGGGGCCAGCAGCGAGCTATGGCCCCCTTTCAGGAAGCGTGCAGCATGGTGACCCGCCGGGAGCACACCGGAACCCTTCAGCTCTTGTAAACCCAGCACCCGGAACAGTGGTTCGGTGCCACCCAGCGGCGCGGAGGCGATGCTGTTGGGGATCACCTGATCCGGCAAGCTGAGCGCACCATCGCCAACAATTTCGGTGGCGAACAGCGGGAAGCTCTTGGCGACACCACTGCCCAGATTGATCGGGTCGGCAGAATCCAGCACTGACTGGGCGGCAAAGGTATAGCTCTGCAAGGTGCTCGCCGCCCCCGCCTGCGTGGCCGCATCCAGACTGGGCAGGAACTCGTTGACGAAGCAAGTGGCGGCAGCTGTTTTGCAATTCGGTGCATAGGCGGTAAAGCCCGCTTTCAGCGCCGGACTGCCCGAGGTGAGCACGCTCATCTTGATGGTCGGCCCGAAGCTCGGCGAGTTGAGCAGCAGCGGCGCGATGCCGCCACCCGGCATCGCCAGACCGCCGGTATCGAACTTGAACAGGGCATCAGCCAGGGCACTGCCGGTGGTCTGGTTGGCGACCGCCAGCAGATTGGCTCCGGCAATTGCCCCCAGCGAGTGGCCGAGGAAATGTACCTTCAGACCGGCACCGCCCAGTTGACCACCCAGCCCCTTGGCATTGGCCAGACCGACGGCCAGTCGCAGTCCCAGCAGATCGGCCACGCTCTGTTTCAGGTTGTCCCGCGCCACCGTCAGATAGCCCAGATTCAGGTAGGGAGTCGGGTTCTCGGAGGTGGTGACGGTATCCGTGCTGCCACTCAGGGCATAGCCACGCTCACCATGCAGCGGATGATCGATCACCACCACAGCGACATTTTTGGCTGTTGGTGTGACTTGCAGACCAGCACCAATCTGGCTCAGCGCCAGCGCATAAGCGTTCTCCTTGATGGAGGTAACCCCGTGTTGATAGATGATCACATCGGTAATGATATTGAGCGGTGCAGCGGCGAAGATCCGCAGCGGTACCGATTGTACTTCGGTCAGGGTCGGCAACGGGTTGAAACGACCGATATTGCGCTCGGCATCCAGCGGTTTGCCACCGGAGGTGAGGGTCACCCCGATCAGCTTGCTCGCCTCGGTCAGCAGTTCACTCTGACGGCTCGGGTCGGCAATCAGCTCACCCAGCAGTGCCGGGTCCACCCCCGCCCCGACCAGTCCACCGATCACCTCGGTATCGCCCGCTTTCAGCGCGTTGGCGATGGCATAGAGGCTGGGAATGGCGCCGTGCCAGGATTGGGTCTTGGCCTTGTCCCATGAGCCAGCTATCGCCGGGGTAGAGAGGAAGTAAGGGAGCTTGACGGTGCCGGTGTAAACCTTGGTCAACAGGGCAACACCGTTAAGCGGCATGCCAGTACCAAAGGCGGCACTCAATGCATCTTTCTGATCCTGCGGCAGGAATGGCTCAGCAGCCAGCTGGGTCAGAAAATCCACGCCGCCATTAAGGCTGCTGATGGTATAGGTTGCCGGCAAGCTGGTATTGCCCCTGGCATCCTGTTTCCACAGCGACGCGGCATCCAGGCTTGGGCTCTTCAACACGGAAGCGGCGGCACTCTTCACCGCCAGCAGCACATCGGCACCGGACTGGGTGGCAAACCAGTCGGAGAAGATCACCCGATCGCTGGTGATCCCGGTGGCCGCCTTGAACAGACCTTCCTGCAGCGAGATCAGGCCGTTGATGGTCTGCTCCTGAGTGGTTGCGCCAGCTGTCGATTTGAAGCTGCTGTAATCGCCGCCCGCCTTGAGCGGTGTGCCGCGACTGTCCTTGAGGGCATCGGTCGCCACGATCATGTAGTAAGAAGAGGGATTGAACGGCTTGAGCGGAACCAGATTAAGCTTGCCGTCCCCGCCGGTGACCACAAAGTCGGTCCCATAAACCAGTGGCTTGCCGCCCTTGACACCGTTGGGTTGCAGAGTGACCGGATCCAGCGTGAGCTCGAGCAGGTAGAGGGGCGCAACGGCAGAGGCATACTCGCTGGCCGCCGGTGCCGGCACAGAGACACCGGTCACGGTCGCTGGTACCAGCTGGACGGGTTGGGTGGTTGACCAGCCATCCAGGGTGGAGAGGGCAGATACCGGGTTCGACAGATCAGCAGTTTCTGTCGAAAACTTCAGGGTACCGTCGCTGGCACGGGGGGCCAGCACGCTCGGGCGCACCCCGTTGGCACCACTCAGGACGTAGTCGAGGGAGCTGGTGGTGTCTCCCTTGTTGTCATCTCCACCACATCCGGCCAGCAGGGCGCTGACAACAGCTGCATAAATTAGCTTCTTCTTCATTTTTTATTCTCTTTTTATAAGGTTGTTATCCATCACAAGCCAACGGGGTCATCACGACCTCGACTGCAAAACGTTAACATAAAACCAACACAAAATAAGACTCATGCCGGACAGTTCTGGCTCAGCTTTGTGGTGCATGTCATGGTTTCAGGTTAACAAAGGGGCGCAAGGGTAGCAGTTGTGGCCCCATCACCAGACCCGACCAGCCAATGGGCACCATCACGACTAAAAAGCCGCCGCGATCTCGGCAAAGTGAGGGAATTGTCGGTAGAATGTCCGCCAACGCTTAAGGAGGACATCATGATCGACCCGAAGAAACTGGAAGAGATCGCCAAGCAGGTGCACAACTCCCTGCCGCCCGGCATTCGCAGCATGGGTGAAGAGGCCGAGAAGAAGATGCGTCAGGTACTGCAAGCCCAGCTGGGCAAGCTGGATCTGGTCAGCCGCGAAGAGTTCGACGTGCAGACCAAGGTGCTGCTGCGTACCCGTGAAAAACTGGCCGCCCTCGAAAGCAAGCTGGCTCAGCTCGAGCAGCAGCTCGGCGCCAAAGGCGAATAACGAAAACCCCAGCTCGGCTGGGGTTTTTGCTTTGAATTGATCCTGTAAAAAACATCACACCTGAAGCAGATACCAGGCTCGCTTGCCGCGCGCCTTGGCCTCATACATGGCCCTGTCGGCCACCTCCAGCGCCTGTCGGAAGCTCAATGGCTCCTCCTCCCACAGGGCGATGCCGATGCTCAGCCCCACCCGTTGCGGGCAACCGGGTTTGGGCACATAGCCGTGCATCCGGCTGATCAGGGCGTCAGCCAGCTGCGCCAGGCCATGGCTCGACACATCCCGGTGCAGATGCACTACAAACTCGTCGCCGCCGTAACGGCCACATAGCGCCGAGCCAGGCATAATAAGGCGCAGCCAGTCCGCCATCTGCTGCAACACCAGATCGCCGCAGGCGTGGCCCAGCTGGTCATTGATCCCCTTGAAATCATCCAGATCGATAAAGAGCAGCGCTCCTGCTCCGTCATGTTGCTGCTGAGCAAACGCCTTGCCAAACCCCTGCCGGTTGAGCAGGCCGGTCAGGGCATCGCTGTTGGCTCGCTCGGCCAGCCTCTGTTCATAGGCTTTGCGCTGGGTGATATCGATATGGGAACCCATGATCCGCAGCGGCTTGCCATCGCCATCCCGATCGACGACCCGTCCCCTATCCCACAGCCAGGTGACCTCGCCTTGCGGGTTGATGGTGCGGTATTCGGCTTCATAGAAGGGGGTTTTCCCCTCAAGATGGGCAAAGTAGCTGCCCATGGCATGGGCGCGATCGTCGGGATGGAGCTTGGCGCTCCACTGATCGAAATGAGGGGCCATGTCACCGGCCTGAAAGTTCTGCAGGTTGAATACCCGCAGCTCGCCGGTGGGAATGGTGCCCTGCCAGAGACAGATGCCGGTGGGAATGGTGCCCTGCCAGAGACAGATGCCGGTGCCATCGAGGGCGGCATTGAGCTTCTCCTGCAACAGACCGTTTGCATGCTGCAAAGCGGCGATTTCTGCCTGCAAATGGGCCATTTCACCGCCATGAGGGGACGGGATCAGCGTTGCGACCCGCTCGACAGAGCCGAGCTCTCTCCTGTCATCCTCCGCAGATGCCCTGCCCTCTTCACTCAACACTGCGCCTCCTTGTGCTTGCTCTATGGATGCTCTTGTCAATCCCCCACAAAGATGCCATCAGCTAGGCTCGATTAGTAGCCATTCATAGCCAAAATATTGAAAAATAATGGGATAACGCCGCGATAATCCAACCATTCGGTACGATCAGGTACTGCGGCAGCCACAAAAACAAAAGCCCCCGGCAAAACCGGGGGCTGCGTCATCCAGACGGGGATCCCGTCAGATAAATTCGTAGGCGTCACCAAAGATGCGCTCCGGCTCGGCGCCAAGGATCTTGAACTCCTCCCGCGCGGCACCCGCCATCTCGAAACGGCCGGCGACATAGATGTCGTAGTCGTGGAGGCTGACGAAGTCATCCATGATCGCCTTGTGCACCAGGCCGCTCTTGCCGGTCCAGTCAGCCTCCGGCTCCTGCACCACCGGGATAAAGGTGAGCGGCGCATAGTCACGCTCCCACTGCTGCATCTGCTCCAGCTCATAGAGCCAGTGAGCCTGACGCACACCCCAGTAGAAGAACACAGGGCGCTTGCTGCCCGTGTCGATCAGGTACTCCAGAATGGAGCGGGCGTAAGAGAAGCCGGTGCCGCCCGCCATCAGGATCAGTGGACGAGGGGATTCATCGCGCAGGAACGCCTTGCCAGCCGGCAATTCGACCTCGATCTCGCCCTGCTCGCGCATGCGGGCCAGCACCTGACCGGCATAGGCGTTCTCGGGAGTGGCGCCAATTTGCAACTCCAGCACGCCCAGGCGGGTCGGCGAGTTGGCGATGGAGAAGGGGCGCTTGTCCGAATCGCTCATCACCACCAGCAGATACTGGCCCGGCTTGAAGCTGATCGCTTGCTGCGGCGTCAGGGCCACATGCCAGATGGTGTCGACATATTCGCGCAGTTCCTCTACGCGGCATTTGATACGTTGCATTCTTTTCCTTGTGGCGGGCTCGCTCGGCCCGCTCCGCTCATTGTTTCACTATGGAGTGACGACCAGCAGCCCTGGCCCCGTCAGTCGAGAATACTCAAATCAGTGCGGATCGCATCACTTTTTGCAGCAAAGCTGTCATGTTTGCCTCATCCGAGGATATTGAGCTCATCCCAGATGGCATCAACCTTCTGCTTCACCGCCTCATCCTGAACTATGGGCTGACCCCACTCCCGATTGGTCTCTCCCGGCCACTTGTTGGTGGCATCCAGCCCCATCTTGGAGCCGAGGCCGGAGACCGGCGAGGCGAAGTCCAGATAGTCGATCGGGGTGTGCTCGATCAAGGTGGTGTCCCGTGCCGGGTCCATCCGGGTGGTGATGGCCCAGATCACATCCTTCCAGTCGCGGGCGTTGACGTCATCGTCACACACCACCACGAACTTGGTGTACATGAACTGGCGCAGGAATGACCAGACCCCCAGCATCACCCGCTTGGCGTGGCCCGGGTAACGCTTCTTGATGGTCACCACCGCCATCCGGTAGGAGCACCCCTCCGGCGGAAGATAGAAGTCGACGATCTCGGGGAACTGCTTCTGCAGCAGCGGTACGAACACCTCGTTCAGCGCCAGACCCAGCACCGCCGGTTCATCGGGCGGACGGCCGGTGTAGGTGCTGTGATAGATGGCATCGCGCCGCTTGGTGATGTGGGTGATGGTAAAGACCGGGAAGTCGTCCACCTCATTGTAGTAACCGGTGTGGTCGCCATAGGGCCCTTCCGGCGCCATCTCACCCGGCTCCAGATAGCCTTCCAGCACAATCTCGGCGCTGGCGGGCACCTCCAGATCACAGCTGATGGCCTTGATCACCTCGGTACGGCTGCCACGCAGCAGACCGGCAAAGGCATATTCGGAGAGAGTATCCGGCACCGGCGTCACCGCGCCGAGAATGGTCGCCGGATCGGCTCCGAGCGCCACCACCACCGGGAAGCGCTCACCGGGATGGGCCTCCTGCCACTCGCGAAAATCGATGGCACCGCCACGATGATCCAGCCAGCGCATGATCAGCTTGTTTTTGGCGATCTTCTGCTGACGATAGATGCCGAGGTTCTGCCGCTTCTTGTAGGGGCCGCGGGTGATGGTGAGGCCCCAGGTGACCAACGGTGCCACATCGCCAGGCCAGCAGTGCTGGATCGGGATCTGGTCGAGATCGACCGCATCCCCCTCCTGCACCACCTGCTGACAGGGGGCGGAAGAGAGGCGCTTGGTCGGCATGTTGAGCACCTGCTTGAAGATCGGCAGCTTCTCCATCAGCTCCTTGAATCCCTTGGGCGGCTCGGGCTCCTTGAGATAGGAGAGCCAGACCCCGACCTGGCGCAGGGCGCCCACATCGGGCTGCCCCATGCCCATGGCAACCCGATCAGGGGTGCCGAACAGGTTGGTCAGCACCGGCATGGTGTAGCCTTTGGGATTTTCGAACAGCAGAGCCGGGCCACCCGCACGCAGGGTGCGATCGCTGATCTCGGTCATCTCCAGATAGGGATCTATCTCGCGGGTGATGCGCTTGAGTTGTCCGTTTTGTTCCAGCTGCGCGATGAAATCACGCAAATCCTTGTATTTCATGCAAGTTCCCAACCGGGTTCAGGAGGTCACGCATTATAACCCTGGCTGCCCATCGGGTGTACCCGAATCGGGTAGCAGACTCGGTGCAATGGGTGGCATGTCACGCTGGCCGAGGCGTCTGGCCAGCGCAGAGAGCAGTTGGGGCTCGTCCACCTCCATCAACAGACCGGCCACCAGCGCCCCGTATTGGCGGTTGGAGAGCTCCGCCAGCAAGTATTTCTGGGCTTGCGGCGGCAAGGGGGAGAGTGCGCTCAGATGCCGCAGGGCGGCTCCCTTCAATCCCTCATTGCCACTGGCGGCAATCAGCAGATCACTGGCAGCACTGCCGTGATGGAAGCGGTTGATGGTAGAGAGTGCACGCAGCGCATCCTGATCTGCCGGCCGCCGCCACAGCATGCCATAGAGCGCCGGTTCGCCGGTGCGCTGCAACAGATGGAACAACAGATGATTGTCGGGCAGATAGATATTCTGGCTGGCCAGCACTTGCGCCTCCCGCATCCAGATCGGTTGCGGCAAGCTGTCGAGGGCCAACAACAGGGCTTGCTGCTGCATGGCGAGATCGGGGTTACTGCTGTAGTAGATGGACTTTAGCTGGAAGCTGCCCTGGGCAAGCTGCTGCCGATAGCGGTGCATCAGTGATTGCAGCTGCCACTCCCCCAGCAACTGACGGGCCTGCGCGGCAAAATCATAGACAGGTTGCTGCACCAGAAAACCGTCGACCTGCTGCTCCATGAGCCACTCGGGTGCCTTGTCGGCCTGAGCCTCGACCCACTGTTGCAACGCAGGGGATGCAGGGGGGGTCGCGGGAATATCCCGCAGCAGCTGCAACAGCAGGAACTCCCGCCGCTCGCGACTCAGGGTCGCCAGCAGAGAGTCGATGGCTGCAAATTGCCCCTCCTGCAGACGGCCCGCCAGATAGCGTTGGTGCGTCTGCAACGTCTCGGCTGTCACCGCGATCGGTGCACTCTGCACGCAGGCTGGCATTGCACTCAGCAACCCCAGCAATAACCAGAAAACAGGCTTCATGACGTCTCCATCCATGTGACATCGGGATCTCATACTACTAGGGCGACCGGAAAACAGATAAACAAAAACCGCGACCTTGGCCGCGGTTTTGTCATTTTCTGACCTGATTTATTTCTGCTGGCGCCGCATGGCGTCGAAGAACTCGTCGTTGGTCTTGGTCATCGCCAGTTTGTCGATGAGGAATTCGATACCGTCAATCTCGCCCATCGGGTGGACAATCTTGCGCAGGATCCACATCTTCTGCAACTCGTCACCGGAGGTGAGCAGCTCTTCCTTACGGGTGCCTGAGCGGGTGATGTCGATAGCCGGATAGACGCGCTTCTCGGCAATCTTGCGCGAGAGGTGCAGTTCCATGTTGCCGGTACCCTTGAACTCTTCGTAAATAACCTCGTCCATCTTGGAACCGGTATCGATCAGCGCGGTAGCGATGATGGTCAGGCTGCCGCCCTCCTCAACATTACGCGCGGCCCCGAAGAAGCGCTTGGGACGGTGCAGGGCGTTGGCGTCCACACCACCGGTCAGTACCTTGCCGGATGACGGGATAACGGTGTTGTAGGCACGGGCCAGACGGGTGATGGAGTCCAGCAGGATCACCACGTCCTTCTTGTGCTCGACCAGACGCTTGGCCTTCTCGATCACCATCTCGGCGACCTGAACGTGACGGGATGCCGGCTCGTCGAAGGTGGAAGCGATCACTTCACCTTTAACCATGCGCTGCATCTCGGTCACTTCTTCCGGACGCTCGTCGATCAGCAGAACGATCAGTTCGCAGTCAGGATGGTTGTAGGCGATGCTCTGGGCGATGTTCTGCAGCAGCATGGTCTTACCGGCCTTGGGCGGTGCGACGATGAGGCCACGCTGACCTTTACCGATCGGGGAGGCCAGATCCAGTACGCGAGCAGTGATATCTTCGGTAGAACCGTTGCCACGCTCCATGCGCAGACGCTCGTTGGCGTGCAGTGGAGTGAGGTTTTCAAACAGGATCTTGTTGCGGGAGTTTTCCGGACGGTCGTAGTTGACCTCGTTCACCTTGAGCAGCGCGAAGTAGCGTTCGCCCTCTTTCGGCGGCCGGATCTTGCCGGAGATGGTATCGCCGGTACGCAGGTTGAAACGGCGGATCTGGCTCGGGGAGACGTAGATATCGTCCGGGCCCGCCAGGTAAGAACCGTCAGCACTGCGCAGGAAACCGAAGCCGTCGGTCAGGATTTCCAGCACACCGTCGCCAAAGATATCCTCGCCACCCTTGGCGTGCGCCTTGAGGATCGCGAAAATAATGTCTTTCTTGTGCGCCCGAGCCAGATTTTCCAACCCCATGGATTCGCCGAGCTTGACCAGCTCAGACACAGGAGTGTTCTTTAATTCAGTCAGATTCATAGTGGTGAAAGTCTGTAAGCAAGGATTGAAATGAGGAGACAGTCTGCTGGATTGATGCTGATCGGATTTGACTTGCCAGGCTAGCAATGGAGTCAGGCAAAAAGGTTAGCAAACGAGCGATAAACTAGCACCAATCGGGATGAGCGTCTAGGTGATAAAACAGAAGGAGCGCATTATTGCAATGCGCTCCTCTTCGATTATTACAGGTTGCCGTCCAGGAACTCTTTCAGCTGAGTCTTGGACAGTGCACCGACCTTGGTCGCTGCCACTTCGCCATTCTTGAACAGCAAGAGGGTCGGGATACCACGAATGCCGTACTTGGGCGGAGTATCAGAGTTATGGTCGATGTTCAGTTTGGCTACGGTCACGCGACCTTCGTACTCTTGGGCAACTTCTTCCAGGATCGGGGCAATCATCTTGCACGGACCACACCACTCGGCCCAGAAGTCGACCAGAACGGCGCCATCGGCTTTGATTACATCTGCCTCGAAGCTGGCATCGCTCAGCTGAACAATCTTGTCACTCATCTCCAACTCCAGTCAGTAAATAAGGCTTTATTGACACGTCAATAAAGGCAATAGTTGCCCTATTTGAAATGATCCTGTTTATTATTGCAAGCCTAACCTGATAACCTACCGCCATGAGCAAAACACACTTAACGACCGACAAATTCGCCCAAATGGGCCTCGAACCCGAAGTTCTGGCTGGTCTGGAAGCAAAGGGATTTCACTATTGCACGCCCATCCAGGCACTGTCCTTGCCACTGCTGGTAGAGGGCCATGACCTCGCCGGGCAAGCACAGACAGGCACCGGCAAAACCATCGCCTTTCTGGCCGCCACCTTCAACTATCTTCTTACCCACCCGCTGACCAAACCCCGTCTGGTAAATCAACCCAGAGCCATCATCATGGCACCCACCCGGGAACTGGCAGTACAGATCTATAACGATGCCGACAGCATCTCCGCTTCTACCGGCCTGAAACTCGGCCTCGCCTACGGTGGTGAAGGTTACGACAAGCAGCTGGCCGTGCTGGAGCAGGGCGTCGACATCCTGATCGGCACCACTGGCCGCATCATCGACTACTTCAAGTCCAAGGTGATCGATCTGAGCAACATCCAGGTCGTGGTTCTGGACGAAGCGGATCGCATGTTTGATCTGGGCTTCATCAAGGACATCCGCTTCCTGTTCCGCCGCATGCCGCCCGCCACCGAGCGTCTGAGCATGCTGTTCTCCGCAACCCTCTCCCTGCGCGTGCAGGAGCTGGCCTACGAACACATGAACCACCCGGAACATGTGCAGGTAGAGCCTGAGCAGATGACCGGCGTGCGGATCAAGGAGGAACTGTTCTACCCCTCCAATGAAGACAAGATGTTGCTGCTGCTCTCCCTGATGGAAGAGGAGTGGCCGGAAAAAGCGATCGTCTTCGCCAACACCAAGCATGTCTGTGAAGACGTCCATGCCTGGCTGGAAAACGACGGCCACCGCGTCGGTCTGCTGACCGGTGACGTGCCGCAGAAAAAGCGGATGAAGATCCTCGAGGATTTCACCAAGGGTGCGCTCGATATTCTGGTCGCCACCGACGTGGCCGCCCGTGGTCTGCACATCCCTGACGTGACCCACGTCTTCAACTATGACCTGCCCGACGACGCCGAAGACTATGTACACCGCATCGGTCGTACCGGTCGTGCCGGCAAGAGCGGTCACTCCATCAGCTTGGCCTGTGAAGACTATGCCTTCAACCTGCCGGCCATCGAGGAGTACATCCACCACGCCATTCCGGTCAGCAAATATGATCGCGAAGCGCTGCTGGATGACGTGACCCCGCCGAAACGGGTGTTCCGCAACCGTCAGCCAGTGAACCGCAACATGCGGGATCGTCAGGGCGGTGGCAACAGCAACAACCGTCGTCGTCCGCCGCGCAAGAGCTAAGGACAGGCCCGTTGCACAACTCGCCTCTCTATGCCGCTATCGACCTCGGCTCCAACAGCTTTCATATGCTGGTGGTGCGCGAGGTCGCCGGTGCCCTGCGCACCGTCGCCAAGGTCAAGCGCAAGGTTCGCCTCGCAGCCGGGCTCGATCCGGAATTTCGTCTCAGCCGTGCCGCCATGGAGCGGGGCTGGGACTGTTTGCGTCTCTTCTCCGAACAGTTGCAGGACATTCCGGCCGACAATATCCGGGTGGTGGGCACCGCAACCTTGCGGCTTGCTACCAACGTCGACGAATTCCTCAGCGAAGCGGAACGGGTACTCAACCACAGCATCGAGATCATCTCGGGCGAGGAAGAGGCCAAGACCATCTATGAAGGGGTCTCCTGGACCTCTGCCGGGGAAGGCAACCGGCTGGTGATAGACATCGGCGGCGCCAGTACTGAACTGGTGATCGGCGAACACAGCGAAGCAAAACTGCTCAACAGCCTGCACATGGGCTGCGTTACCTGGCTCAACAATCACTTCGGTGATGGCGAGCTCTCCGAAGCCCGTTTCGAGCAGGCGATTGCTGCCGCCAAGGCGGTGCTGGAGAAGGTGGCGGATGATTACCGTGCCCTCGGCTGGCGTACCTGTGTCGGCGCCTCCGGCACGGTACAGGCGCTGCAAGAGATCATGCTGGCGCAGGGGAAGAGCGAGCGGGTCACCCTGCCCAAGCTCCAGGAGCTGATGGGTCAGGCCATCGCCTGCGGCAAGCTCGACCAGCTGCAACTGGAAGGGCTGGCGGCCGAGCGGCTGACCGTGTTCCCCTCCGGCCTCGCCATCCTGATCGCCATCTTCGAAACCCTCGATATCGAGAGCATGACCCTCGCGGGTGGCGCCCTGCGCGAAGGACTGATCTACGGTCTGCTTGGCAACAATCACGACTGTGATGCCCGGGATCGCACCGCCGACAGCCTGATCAGCCGCTATCAGCTGGATAAAGAGCACGCCGAACGGGTGCGCGATACCGCCGTCGAGGCGTTCAACCAGCTGCAACCGGCCTGGCGACTCTCGAAACGCTACGGTCGTCCGATCTTGCGTTATGCCGCCCTGCTGCACGAGATCGGCCTCTGTATCGAGTACAAGAAGGCGCCGCAACACGCCGCCTACATCATCGACAACATCGATATGCCGGGCTTTACCCCTGCGCAAAAGAAGCTGTTGTCGGCCCTGCTGTTCAACCAGCGGGACGAATTCAAGCTGGAACCACTGGAGAAACAGGGTGCCGTCACCGGTCGTCAGGCGATCCGGCTGGCCCGTATCCTGCGCATCGCGCTTATCCTCTGCATGCGCCGTACCCAGGGCACAGTGCCCAGCTTCACCCTGCAGGCAGAAGAGGAGTCACTGACCCTGACCCTGCCCAAGGGCTGGATGGATGAACACTACCTGCGCGCCAGCGAGCTGCGCTTTGAAGTGGAACGCCAGCAGAAGATGGGCTGGCCGACCCGCGTACAGGAAGCCTGACTGAGCAACCTGCCTGTTTTGGAGCCGATCATGCCGGATTATCAACCCATCAGCTGCGATCTCTACGACTGGCTCGAAATTGCTGCCAGCTGGCAACTGCCGGTGACCCTCACCAGCCGCGATGATCGCCAATGGGATGACAAGATCCGCACTATCGAAGCCAGCGAAGGGGTCGAGTATCTGTTGCTGCACAGTGGCGAGCGGCTCAGTCTGGCAGAACTGGCGACCCTGCGCCTGAACTGGCAAGGGGAAGAAAAGCTGATCCGCTTCGCGCCAACCAACTGAATCCAATACGAAAAAGGAGGGCCAACATGATGTTGGCCCTCCTTTTTGCATCTGCGACTCGCACCGGCCGTTAACTCGCCGCCAGCGCAGCCATCACATAGACATCGAAGCGGTTGCTCTTGGTTTCGATGGCCATGCTGGGCTTCTGTTCATTGAGCCAGCCGGCGTAGTCGGGGCGTTTCACCACCACCCGCTTCTCTGCCATTTGAAGCGCAGCTGGCAGCAGAGCATCAGCATCAAGATCCGGCCCCACCAGCGACTGGAACACCCGCATCTCCTTTTTCACCAACGCTGACTTCTGCTTGTGGGGGAACATGGGGTCGAGGTAGATCACCTCGGGCCGCTCCGGCAGCGCCAGCAGATTGTCCACCGCCGGGCCTTGCAGCAGGTGCATCCGCTCGCTGACCCAGGGGCCAATCTCGGGATCCTGTGCCGCCCGCGCCAACCCGTCCTGCAACAGAGCAGCCACCACAGGGCTGCGTTCGATCAGGGTCACCTTGCAACCGAGGGAGGCGAGCACGAAGGCATCGCGCCCCAGCCCGGCGGTAGCATCCACCACGGTTGGTGTGGCACCGGCCTTGAGCCCCACCGCCTTGGCGATGGATTGACCGCGACCGCCACCAAACTTGCGACGATGTGCCACCGCCCCTTCCACGAAGTCCACATAGACGGCACCCAGCTTGGGCTCGTCCAGCTTGCGCAGCTCCAACCGTTCCGGGGTAAACACCAGGGCAAACTGGGGAAGGTCGAGCTGGGCAAGCTGGCTGGCCAGCGCGTCTGCCTGCGCGGCCTTGGCGGGGTCTTCGAGGAGGATTTGCATGGTCTTTGGATGCGTTCTAAGTTCAGTGAACCGAGTGTACCACAGCCCCTTCAAGTCGCTGTAGGGAGGAAATCCCATGAACCTGTTCATTGCCCTGCTCCTCGCCGCCCAGAGCGGCACAAACCTGAAGGTCTGCGGCGTAGACTGGCCTCCCTTTTCCTATGCCGAACAGGGCAACCTGAAAGAGGGCATTTCGGTGGAGATCCATCAAGAGGTGGCACGCCGCCTTGGCATGAACCTCACCCTGCTTGAACTGCCTTGGGGGCGCTGCGAGCAATATGTCAGCACCCAGCTGGCGGATGGCATTCTCGACAATGCCCCTCTCCCCGGTTGCTATCACTCTGACCTTGCCACCGCCTTCTATCCTCTGGCCGCCTATGTGCGTACCGACAGTCCGTTACAGAACTTCTCGTGGGAGATGGCCAAGGGGCTGAAAGTAGGAATGGTCAGAGGGTATGACTACACGGCAAAGATCAGGAGCTTCACTGGCTGGGAGCCCATCAAGGTTCACTCCGACAAACAGCTGCTACTGATGCTGGAAAAGAGCCGGGTCGATATGATCATCCTGGACTACTTCTCTGCCCCCATTCTGTCGAGGGAGCAGGACGTCAGGATCCGCGCCCTCACCCCCTTTATCGATTCGACGCCGCTCTACCTCTGTTTTGGCAAACAGAAGGCTGACCTGCTGCCTGCCTACAACAAGGCGCTGCAACAGATGCAGGATGAGGGAGTACTGGATCGCATCTATTTGCGCTATCTCGGCGAGGATTACCGGACATTGAAAACCAAACAGGAACAGATGACATCGAAGGAGTAAGCACCACTAGCTGATCTGCAGAAACATCCCTTTGTCATTGAGCTGCAGATATTCGGTGAGATCGTCATAGGCCAGCGGGCGACTGAGCAGATAACCCTGGGTGAAGGCACACCCCTTCTGGCAGAGGAAGTTGAGCTGCTCGCGGGTCTCTACCCCCTCGATCACCACCTGCATGCCGAGGTTGTGCACTATGTTGATGATGCCGTCGAGCAGCATCCGATCCTGCTCGTTGAAGGGGATATGGCGCACGAAGGAGCGGTCGATCTTGACCAGATCGACCGGGAAGGTGCGCAAATAGTTGAGCGCCGAGTAGCCGGTACCGAAATCGTCGATGGCCAGCTTACAGCCCGCCTCGCGCAGGGCATCGATCCGCACTCTGTGCTGATCGCTGCTCTCCATCAGCAGAGATTCGGTGATTTCGATGACGATGTCGGCAGGATCGAGCCCGAAGTGCTGGATCACCTTGAGCCACTCACTCGCCTCGGGGTCGATGGTCTGGAACTCCATGGTGGAACGGTTGATCGACATCTGCAGATCAGGGAAGCCGGATTGCTGCAACCGCGCCAGATCCCGGCACGATTGCCACAATACCAGCGCACCCAGCCCCTGAATTAATCCCGCCTCTTCCGCCAGCGGAATAAACTCGGCAGGAGATACCTGCCCCCAGTGGGGGTGATACCAGCGCACCAGCGCTTCCAGCTTGGCGACCCGTCCGCTGCGATTATCCCAGATGGGCTGGTAGGCCATGGTCAGCTGCTCCAGCTTGATCGCTTCGGCCAAATCCTGCTGCATCTGGTGGCGCTGGCGCACCTCTTCCCGCATGGATGAGCAGTAGGCACCGAGCAACCGTCCCTGCCGCTTAGCCGCAAACAGCGCCTGTTCGGCGTTGCGCAGCAGCTCGTCGCTCTCGCTGCCATCGACCGGACAGAGAGTCATGCCGATGGTCGCGGTCACATAGAGATGCTGGTTGGCCAGCATAAAGGGGCGGGCGAAACTGCCGATCACCTGCTTGGCAAACACCTCGGCCTGACGGCGGGTGACGATGCCGGGCACCAGAAACGCGAACTCGTCGCCACCGATACGGGCCACCAAATCTTCGGTGCGCACCCGGCTCACCAGCCGATCCGACACCTCCCGCAACAGGGCATCGCCAGCATGGTGATCCATGCTGTTGTTGACCGCCTTGAAGTTGTTGAGGTCGAGCACCATGAGCGCGAAGCGCTCGCCCCGCTCGCAGAAGCGGGTGAGGCAGCGGCCAAACAGCCAGCGGTTGGGCAGGCTGGTAAGGTTGTCGTAGTTGGCCTGGGTCGCGATCTTCTGCTCGGCCACTTTGGTCTGTGAAAGATCGCTGAAAATGGCGATATATTGCTGGATTTTGCCGGCTTCACGCAGGGTGCTGATCATCAGCTGCTGCGGATAGAGCTTGCCGTTCTTGCGCTTGTTCCACACTTCGCCACGCCACACCCCCACCCGCTCCAGCGCGTGGTACATGTCGGCATAGAAGGTCTGATCGTGCAGCCCGGACTTGAGCATGCTGGGACGCTGGCCCCGCACCTCGTCGCTGTTGTAGCCGGTGATCTGCTCGAAGGCCGGGTTGACCGAGATGATGCGGCTGTCGGCATCGCACACCAGAATCGCTTCGGAGAGGTTGTCGTAGACCCGGTGAGAGAGCTTGAGCTGCTCCGCATGACGCTTGAGGGGATCGATATTCTCCAGCAGCACCATCAGGTAGTCCGGCTGCTGCTGCTCGTCGCGGATCAGGGTGACCGTTACCCGCCCCCACAGGATCTCGCCCCCCTTGCAGAAGTAGCGCTTCTCCTGGGTGAAACTGCTGCGCTCGCCGCGCCGGATCTCTTCGTAGCACTCAAGGCTGCGCTGCCAATCCTCCGGGTGATTGATGTCGGAGATGGAGCGATGAAGCAGCTCGTCGAGGGGATAGCCCAGCATCTTCTCGATAGCCGGATTGGCCCAGAGAATGTGGCCGGTGAGATCGAGCTTGCCGATCCCCACCGGGGCCTGAAACAGCATGCTCTGCAGCACATGGGGG
The DNA here is from genome assembly GCF_003061465.1 of Aeromonas sp. HMWF017. NCBI lineage: Bacteria > Pseudomonadati > Pseudomonadota > Gammaproteobacteria > Aeromonadales > Aeromonadaceae > Aeromonas > Aeromonas sp. HMWF017. Next base: position 5,949 of record NZ_QAJD01000034.1, on the reverse strand, counting down.
GTATCAGGCAAGAGTTGCGGCAGCTGGCGTTGCAGCATCAGCGCCAGTTCGCGACCGGCCAGCGGCCCCAGCAACCGGAGCAGCCCCATCACCTTGGTCATATTGGCCTGCGGCTGACGATAGAGCAGGCAGCAGATACCTATGGTCTCGCCATCCGCATCCTTGAGGGCGATCCCGGCGTAGGCCTGGGCTTGCCACGCATCGGCAAGTGGCATCGCGGGGAACAGCTGCAACAGACGATCGCTGAACCAGGCTTCCCCCTCCTGCCAGGTAATGGCATCGGGAGAATCAGTGATTGGCAGCGTCAGGGTATCGGTGTCAAGAGAGGAGGGATGGGCAGCCTGAACCGTAAGATGGGAAGCATTTGATTCCCTGCTGGCGATCAGGACGACATCAGCCATCACAGCAGCGGCGATTTCACTCACAAAGGTATCGAAATATCCCTGGCCGCTCGAATGAGCCAGACTGGAGATGATTTGATAGACGGAATCGAGTGCTCGCCTCATGGCAAGTGGCTTTCTCTCCTTGAAGGTTAGAACACGACTCTACTGAAGAGCCGTGGGCAGTGCAAATATGCAATCAGCAAGATATTAAAAAGCCTTGAAAAAAGGGACCAAAAGGTCCCTTTTTGTCGCAGAAATCACGACTCGATCCCACTATGCCGCAAAACAGTGTACCTGCTTGAAGCTCACACAGGCGGCGGGTCAGGAATCTCAGGCAGCGATCCCGCTGTGTCGCAACAGCGCATCCACCTTGGGCTCACGACCACGGAAGGCTCGGAACAGCTCCATCGGCTCCTTCGAGCCACCCTTCTCGAGAATATTCTTCAGGAAGGATTGGCCGGTCGCCGGGTTGAAGATCCCCTCCTCCTCGAAGCGGGAGAAGGCATCGGCAGAGAGCACCTCGGCCCACTTGTAGCTGTAGTAGCCCGCCGCATAGCCGCCCGCGAAGATGTGGGAGAAGCTGTGCTGGAAGCGATTGAACGCCGGTGGCGTCATCACGGCCACCTGACTACGCACCTCATCCAGCAGCGCCGGGAGCTGTGCCGGATTGGTCGGGTCAAACTCCTGATGGAGACGGAAGTCGAACAGGGCGAACTCCAGCTGGCGCAGCATCTGCATCGCCGCCTGGAAGTTGCGGGCGGTCAGCATCTTCTCCAGCAGATCGGCAGGCAACGGCTCGCCGGTCTCGTAGTGGCCGGAGATAAAGGCCAGCGCCTCAGACTCCCAGCACCAGTTCTCGAGGAACTGGCTCGGCAGCTCTACCGCATCCCAGGCCACGCCGTTGATACCGGCGACACCGGCCACATCGATGCGGGTCAGCATGTGGTGGATGCCGTGGCCAAACTCATGGAACAGGGTGACCACTTCGTTGTGGGTAAACAGCGCCGGTTTGCCATCCACCGGGCCGTTGAAGTTGCAGGTCAGGTAGGCCACCGGTTTTTGCAGCGAGCCATCCTGACGGTAGCGACGACCCAGACAGACATCCATCCAGGCCCCGCCCTGCTTGTGCTCGCGGGCGTAGAGGTCGAGATAGAAGCTGCCGCGCAGCTCGTCGTCAGCATCGAAGATGTCGTAGAAGCGCACGTCCGGGTGCCAGGTGTCGATGCCGAGGCGCTCGCGCACCTTCATGCCGAACACCCGCTTCACCACTTCGAACAACCCCTTCACCACCTTGCTGGCAGGGAAGTAGGGGCGCAGCTGCTCATCGGAGATGGAGAACTTGTGCTGTTTGAGCTTCTCGGCGTAGTAGGCGAGATCCCAGGCTGCCAGCTCGCTCTGACCATGCTGCTCGGCGGCGAAGGTGCGGATCTCCTCCAGCTCGGCCTTGCCTTGTGGCAGGGACTTGGCCGCCAGATCGGTGAGGAAGCTCACCACCTGTTCGGTCTTGTCCGCCATCTTGGTGGCCAGGGAGAGCTCGGCATAGTTGGCGAACCCTAGCAACTGAGCCAGTTCGCGGCGCAGGGTGAGCAGCTCGCTCATGATGGCGGAGTTGTCCCACTTGCCTGCATTGGGGCCCTGATCGGAGGCGCGGGTGGTGAAGGCTTCGTACATCTCGGCGCGCAGCTCGCGGTTGTCCGCGTACATCATCACCGGCAGGTAGGAAGGGATATCCAGAGTGAACAGCCACCCCTCTTTGCCTTTAAATTCAGCCATCTGACGGGCAACGGCACGCACACTGTCGGGCAGACCGGCCAATTCGGCTTCATCGGCCACCAGCTTTTGCCAGCCCTGGGTCGCATCCAGCACGTTGTTGCTGAAACGGGATGCCAGCTCGGAGAGGCGGGCCTGAATTTCGCCGTAACGCTGCTGCGCCTCGGCAGGCAGACCGATGCCGGAGAGGCGGAAGTCACGCAGGGTATTCTGGATCTCCTTGCGCTGGGCGCCGCTGAGCAGCGGGAAATCATCGCTCTGGGAGAGGGCCAGATAGGCCTGATAGAGCCCTTCATGCTGACCGACATAGGTCTGGAATTCGGAGAGCAGCGGCAGGCAGGCGTCATGGGCCTCGCGCAGCGCTTCGCTGTTGAGTACGGAGTTGAGGTGGCTGACCGGTGACCAGATCCGTGACAGGCGGTCATTTACCTCTTCCAGCGGGGCAATCAGGCTATCCCAGGTATGGGGATCACGCTGGGCCAGCACATCGCTGATCTTCTGCTTGCAGTCAGCAATCGCCTGAATCACGGCAGGCTGAACCTGCTCCGGCTTGATCTGGCTGAAAGGGGGCAGTGAATCCATTGTCAGCAAAGGGTTATTCATCCCGGTTACCTCTTGTTTGGTCTTGAACAGACCGCTTTAGCAGCTCTGTATGGCTTTCTAACATGTGGCCAAGCCACGCAATAATCAAGCGGGAATCCACCTCTCGGCACTGTTTTCCCCTCTTTGTGAGCTCAAACACCTCTCTGCCAGATACTGGACGGCAACAGCATGAATAATCGGTACTTTTTTGCTCTTTTTGCGGCTTTTTCAACTCTCGAACCACAAGGGAGCAGACCAAATCCAATCGACAAAAGAGTAGGTTACAGCGGCCTATCACCGGCCCTTTCCATGCTTGGAAAATAACCAATCAACAAGTTAATAACCAAAACAAATCATGCACATACGTTGATTAATTTATTTTTAAGTGCATATCATAAGCAGCCTGTTACTCAGGTCACTTGATTCTCTGTGCTGCACAGAAATCGGGTGAAAAAGGCAAAGTGACCCGAAAGGGCGCGACGCAAAGCCACCGGTCTAAGGGAAAACACCTATGACAGCGGGGCTGCCCCCGGGAGCGTTCGGCCATAGCTGGACGCTCCGTTTGTACTGTATGGAGATATCAAGATGAACAAATTGAAGTTATCCCTGCTGGGCTGTCTGCTCGGCATGGGCGCCCCCATGGCATATGCCGCCAGTGCCGGTCAGGCGATGGTCAATCCCCAGTCCGGCGTAGTGGTCGGCTATTGGCACAACTGGTGTGACGGCTCGGGCTACAAGGGCGGTATCGCCCCCTGCGTCAAGCTCGATCAGGTCAACCCGCAATACAACGTGGTCGATGTCTCCTTCATGAAGGTCTATGGCAGCGATCCCATCCCCACCTTCAAACTCGACCCGGCCATCGGCATGAGCGAAAGCCAGTTTATCGCCCAGATCGCCGAGCTGAACCGTCAGGGCCGTGCCGTGCTGCTGGCGCTGGGCGGTGCCGATGCACACATCGAGCTGCGCAAAGGTCAGGAGCAGGCCTTTGCCGACGAGATCATCCGTCTGGTGGAGACCTATGGCTTCGACGGGCTGGATATCGACCTGGAACAGGCCGCCATCACTGCCGCCGACAACCAGACCGTGATCCCGGCGGCCCTGCGTCTGGTCAAGGATCACTACCGCGCCCAGGGGAAAAACTTCCTCATCACCATGGCGCCAGAGTTCCCCTATCTGACCCAGACTGGCGCCTACATCCCCTATATCCGCAATCTGGAAGGGTACTACGACTGGATCAATCCCCAGTTCTACAACCAGGGTGGTGACGGTATCTACATCGATGGGATCGGCTGGATTGCCCAGAACAACGATGCCCTGAAAGAAGAGTTCATCTACTACATGGCGGATTCGCTGAGCAACGGAACCCGCGGCTTCTACAAGATCCCCCATGACAAGCTGGTGTTCGGCATTCCGACCAACATCGACGCCGCCGCCACCGGCTATGTGCAGGATCCGCAGAAGCTCTACAACGCCTTCAACCGCCTGAAGAGCGAGGGGCAACCGCTGCGTGGCGTGATGACCTGGTCCATCAACTGGGACATGGGCCGCAACGCTGCCGGTCAGTCCTACAACGAATCCTTCATCAAGAGCTACGGCCCCTTCATCCACGATCAGGAGATCACGCCGCCGGTCGACAACGGCAAGCCGGTGTTCAGCGGCCTGAGCGATACCCGCATCAAGCAGGGCACCGCCTTTGATCCGCTGGCCGGTGTCAGCGCCAACGACAAGGAAGATGGCGACCTGACTGGCCAAATCCAGGTGGAAGGCTCGGTAGACAGCCAGCGCATCGGCCTCTACCCCCTCACCTACAAGGTGAGCGATCGCGACAACAACGTCACCGAGCAGGTACGTACCATCGAGGTCTACAGCATGAAGCCGGTGTTCAGCGGTGTCACCGACACCACGCTGGAACTGGGTACCGCTTTCGATCCGATGACAGGCGTCAGCGCCCATGATGAAGAAGATGGCGACCTGACCGCCCAAATCAAGGTCAGCGGCAACGTCGACAGCAGCAAGGTCGGCCGCTACACCCTCACCTATCAGGTGAGCGACAGCGCCGGTCAGCAGGTAACCCAGCAGCGCAACGTGACCGTCAGGGAGCAGGGCGCCGTCTGTGAAAACAGCTGGGATGCCAAGAAGGTCTATGTGGGCGGCGACATCGTCAGCCACAACGGCAAGAACTGGCTGGCAGGCTGGTGGACCCAGAACGAAGAGCCGGGCACCACGGGTGACTGGGGCGTCTGGCGCGTACAGGGCGACAGCGACTGCGGCGGCACAACGCCACCCGCCGAAGGCAGCAGCGACTTCACCGTCAGCGCCATGGCGAGCGAGTACACCATAGTCAACGGTCAGGTCAGCATCCGTTTCAACGTGACCACCGCCAACCCGGTACAGATCACCGCGACTCTGGAGCAGAGCGGCCACAGCCACGGTACCACCAGCAGCCAGGTGAACGGCACCAGCACCCTGGTGCTGCAAGGCAGCAATGTAACCGACGGCAGCTACGACGTGGTGATCACCGGTCTGGCAGATGGCCAACAGCCGGTGGTGCAGCGCTTCCCGGTTGCGCTGACCGAAGAGAGCAGCGGCGGTGGCGAGGGTGACTACCCGGCCTACGCCCCCAACACCAGCTATCAGGCCGGTGATCGGGTCAGCAATGCCGGTGGCAACTACGAGTGCAAACCCTGGCCCTACAGCGGCTGGTGTGGTGGCTCGACCAGCCACTATGCGCCGGGTACCGGCTCTGCCTGGAGCGATGCCTGGATCAAGCTCTGACCTTGCCCCAACCACTAACGGGGGCCGACAGGCCCCCGCCCATATCCTGCCCGTCGGCCACGCTGCCGATGGGCAGGATGCACTGACCCGGACGGGTTAGCCCCTCTCTTTTACATGCTTGCCAACCACCAAAAAACGTCCAACAACAACCAAGATAAGGAAATCACCATGCTAAGAACCACCAAGCTTGCCACCCTGCTCGGACTGCTGCTGTCGGCCCATGTCGTGGCCGATGAGCGCGAACAAGCCTATTTCAAACAAACCTATCAGGAGCACTACGAGCAGATGACGGCGCGTCTCGCCGCGCTGCATCAGAGTGCGGCTGACGAGCAGAACGTGATCATCAAGGATGGCAAGCGCCACCTTGCCATCAACGGCCTGCTCTACCCGCTGACGGCGGATAACCACATCCTGTTCGATCTGCCCAAACCCCACTTTT
>NZ_QAJD01000173.1:5403-6003 GCF_003061465.1 Aeromonas sp. HMWF017 | reverse complement strand
ATAGTAGAGATCCTCGCGAAAACGGCCCGCTTTCACCTCCACCAGCGGATCCCGGTTGGTGGCGCAGATAAAGCGGACATCCACCGTCTCGAGCTTGCCGCTGCCGACCCGCTGCACTGTGCCGGTCTGGATGAAGCGCAGCAACTTGCTCTGCAGATCCAGGTCCATCTCGCAGATCTCGTCGAGAAACAGGGTACCGCCATCGGCCAGACTTGCCGCCCCCTTGCGATCCCCCTGGGCGCCGGTAAAAGAGCCTTTCACATGACCGAAGATCTCGCTCTCCATCAAATCGTGGGGAATGGCTGCGCAGTTGAGGGCAATAAAGGGCTGTTCGCTGCGGGGACTGCACTGGTGAATCGCCTCGGCACACACCTCTTTGCCGGTGCCGCTCTCGCCAGTGATAAAGACGGTCGCCTTGCTGGGCGCCGCACTTTCGATGATGCGATAGACCGCCTGCATCGACATGGAGGCACCGATAAAACCGAAAAACGAGCTGCGCTCGAAGTTCTCCCGATAGTGGGCAACCAGCGAGCTCAACTGCTGATGTTTCAAGGCATTGCGAACGGTGGCGCAGAGCCGCTTGCTGTCAAACGGCTTGGT
>NZ_QAJD01000173.1:0-5380 GCF_003061465.1 Aeromonas sp. HMWF017 | reverse complement strand
AAATCGAAGGCACCGAGGCGCATCGCCTCCACCGCCACATCCACCGAGCCGTGGGCGGTGATCACCACCACAGAGCAGGGCAGTTGCTGTTCGGTGATCATCTGCAGAATATCCATACCGGACATATCCGGCAGCTCCAGATCCAGCAGCACCACGGGGGGAGGACTTGCCAGCAACTGCGCCAACGCCTGCTGACCACAATCGGCCAGCACCACTTCGTACCCCTCCTGGCACAGGTACTGTTCATAGACCACCGCCAGACTACGGGTATCTTCCACCAGCAGGACACGCGATTTATTTTCAGCCACTGGACTCATCCTTGTATTTGATTCTGCGATCTATTTTGCCTTATTTTCGCGCGCAAACCCAACGCCAAGACAGCTCTGTTATCCCGCGATTGCAGGGAATACACAAGTAAAAACGGCTCCTTAAGGAGCCGTTTTTCACTACAAGAAAAGATTACTTCTTGGCATCGTCTGCAGTCGGCTTCTCGATAGCCAGCAGCTCAACGTCAAACACCAGCACGGCGTTCGCCGGGATGGAGCCTGCACCGTGCTCGCCATAAGCCAGCTTGGACGGCAGGAAGAACTTGAACTTGGAGCCAACCGGCATCAGCTGAACACCTTCAGTCCAACCCGGGATAACCTGGTTGAGCGGGAAGGTAGCCGGCTCGCCGCGATCGACGGAGCTGTCGAACTTGGTGCCGTCGGTCAGGGTACCGGTGTAGTGAACCTTGACGATATCGGTAGATTTCGGCTTGGCGCCAGTGCCCATCTTCTCGACCACGTATTGCAGGCCGGATTCAGTGCTCTTAACACCCTCTTTCTTGGCGTTGGCAGCCAGGAACTCTTCGCCCTTCTTCAGATTCTCAACGGCATCTTTCTCGGCCTTGGCCTTGGTCAGCTCATTGATCTTGGCGTCATAATCCTGCAGTACCTTCTGGATCTCTTCATCAGTCATCTTGGCTTCTTTGCCCAGACCGTCAGTCACCCCTTTCAGGATCACGGCGTTGTCCAGTTTGATGCCCAGTTCCTGCTGACGCTCCAGGGTATTGGCGATGTAACGACCCATGGAGAGGCCAATTGCGTAGCCAGATTGCTCTTCAAAGCTCTTGGCTTCGGCCTTGGTCGCCTCTGCCGGCTTGCTGGCTTCAGCCTTCACTTCGGCGGTATTGGCCGCAGCAGGCTTCTCGTCTTTTTGGCAAGCAGTCAGACCGACGGCAACGGCCGCCGCCAACAGGGACACCTTCAGAAATTTGTTCATCAGTTTCTCCAAACTCCAAATACCGCTCTCGGTTCCATCGTGAAATGAGAGGTTTATCGTGATAAGCGCCTTATACTAACGCCGTGATCGCAGGTAACAAAAGCGTGAGACCGCAAAAATGATAAAAAGTGCCATTTATCTGGTGAGCCTCTGTTTAATGCTAACCGGTTGCGAGCAGAGCTCCCAACCCAACCAGCAAATGACCCTCGCCAGCACGGGTCTGCTGACCGCAGATCTCTCCAGTGATGGCAAGCAAGCCATCGTCTCCAGCATCAGCCAGGGCATCATCGTCTGGGATCTGGAACAGAACCGTCAACGCTGGCGCTGGAAGCAATCCGACTCGGCGGATGATCTGGTATTCATTACCCGCTTTTCCGAAGGCAACAGCCATGCCGTCACCGCCACCCCCGACACCTTTGCTACCTGGCGGCTGAACGACGGGCAATCACAAGGCTACTACTCACTTCCTGAATCCAGGCTGAGGGACATCGCGCTCTCTGCCGACGGTCGTTATGTGCTGATAGGTCGGGAAGATGGCAAGGCCGAGTGGCTCGATACCCGAAGCGGTCGTCGCCTGCAGTTTCTGGGGCACACCGAACAGGTCAATACGGTGGATCTCTCCGCCAACGGTCGCTACGCCCTGACCGGCGGCAACGACTACAGCGCCTATCTGTGGGACACCCGTAGCGGGCAGGTAATTTGGCGCTTCAACCATGGTGGCCGGGTGATCATGGCCAGACTGGAGCCGAGCGGCCGCTACGCATTCACCGCCGACAGCAGCCGGGCCAGCATCTGGGATCTGAAAACCGGCAAAGAGGTGAGTCAGCTGCAATATGATCACCGCTTCGAGGTCTACACCAGCGCCCGCTTTGCCAACGATGGCAAGTGGCTCATCACTGGCGCCCCTTCCCGTCAGCTCTCCCTGTGGCAAGTGAGCGATGGTGCCCTGCTGCAGAGCTGGCGCGTCTCGCCGCAACCCAAGGTGAAACCGCCCAGCGCAGTGGTCTACGGCGTCGCTTTGCGCGACAATAGCCACCTTGTCAGTGCCAGCTCCAGTGGTCTGGCCGAAATCTGGACAATCAAGTAAGGACCCGAAGGCCCATGAGTCAGCAACTTAACGATCGCATCGAAACCCTGGAAACCCGTCTCGCCTACGCGGAATACACCATAGAGCAGCTCAACGACGAGGTAACCACCCAGGGCCGTGAACTCGATCGACTCAAATACCAGATCCAGCTGCTGATCGACAAACTGCAAAGCGTACAGCCCAGCCAGATTGCCAGCATGGCCGAAGAGACCCCGCCGCCGCACTATTGATGGGTGTGCAATCAACAAGCTGTCTGCTCAAGACCAATAAAAATCCGAAACCGGCAAAACCGGTTTCGGATTTTTTCATCTAAATGACCTGATAGCTGCGACTCAGCGCCTCAGAATCAGCCCGCGTTAACCTTTGTAGATCTTGGGGTTAAACACATCCCGCAGCCAGTCACCCAACAGGTTGATGACCAGCACCAACACCACCAGGCAGATGCCCGGGAAGGCGGTGATCCACCAAGAGCCGGAGAAGATGTAGTTAAAGCCGACGCTGATCAGCGAACCGAGCGAGGGCTGATCAACCGGCATCCCCAGACCAAGGAAGGAGAGCGCCGCCTCACTCATGATAGCGTTGGCCACCTGCACGGTGGAGATAACCAGAATGGGCGACAAACAGTTGGGCAGAATGTGGCGGAACATGATGCGCGGGGCGCGGAACCCCATCACCTTGGCCGCTTCCACATACTCCTTCTTCTTCTCCGCCAGCACAGAGGCGCGCACTGTACGGGCGTACTGCGGCCACTCTGCAATACCGATGATCACCACCAGCATCATGATGGCGAACTTCGAGTAGAACTCGGAGCCAAAGGTTGCCTGAAAGATAGCGGAGATGATGATCGCCACCATCATGGTGGAGAACGACAGCTGCACGTCGGCAAAACGCATCAGCAAGTTGTCGATACGTCCACCGAAGTAACCGGCAATCAGACCGATGACGATACCAAGCACCAGCTGCAGCGCCACCGCAAACAGGCCGATGGTGAGGGAGATACGGGCGCCATAGAGAATGGTGCTCCAGATATCCCGCCCCTGGTTGTCGGTACCGAGCCAGAAACGCTCCTCGCCGCCTTCGAGCCAGGAGGGGGGCAACTCGGCATCCATCAGATCAAAACTGGTCTGGTCATAGACGTTGTGCGGGGCGAGCCAGGGCGCCAGCAGCGCCGCCAGCACAAATACCACGAACACCGCAAAGCTGAACATGGCTACCTTGTCCCGCAGGAAGTAGTAGACGATGTCAGAGTTCTTGAAACGTGCCCAACGGCTTGGGCTTGCAGTTACAGCATTAGTCATCTGTTACCCCTTGGCGGTCAGGTTAACGGTCGGGTTAATCAACCCGTAGAGCAGGTCGACCAGGGTATTGGTCACCACGAAGATCAGTCCCACGAAGATGACGTAGGCGGTGATGAGGGGCGTATCGACCCGGTGGATCGCCTCAAGGAACAGGAAGCCGGTGCCCGGCCACTGGAACACGCTCTCGGTCAGGATGGTGTAGGCCACCATGGTGCCGATCTGCACCCCGCCGACGGTAATGACCGGCAGCATGGTGTTCTTCAGGGCGTGCTGGTAGTAGACCTTGTTGTTGTCCAGCCCCTTGGCACGGGCGAACTTGACGTACTCGGAGGAGAGCTGCTCCAGCATCTCGGAGCGCACCAGCCGGATAAACAGCGGCAGCATGATGGAGGAGAGCGACACCGCAGGCAGGATCAGGTGCTTGATACCATCCCAGGTGAAGAAGCCCGACTCCCAGCCCAGCAGGTTACGGGTCTCGCCGCGACCATAGGCCGGCAGCCAGCCCAGCTGGATGGAGAAGAGGTACATCAGCATGATGGCGGTGAGGAATACCGGGATCGAGATGCCAATACTGCTCCCCGCCATGATGATCTTGGTGGGAATGCTGCGCGGGCGGATCGCCGAATAGACACCGAGTGGAATAGAGACCACCACGATGATGAGCGCGGCGGCAAACACCAGCTCAAGGGTAGCCACCAGCTTGTCGAGGATCACCTCGAGAGCAGGTCGCTTGAAGAAATAGGAGGTGCCCAAATCCCCATGCACCGCATTTTTCAAAAAGCGGCTGTATTTGATGAGGAAGGGATCGTTAAGGCCCATCTTCTCGCGCAACTCGTGACGTTGGGCTTCGGAGACGGATTGTCCCACCAGCTCGCGTAACGGGTCACCCAGGTTGTCCTGGATGGAGAAGGCGACCAGGCTGATGACGAACATCACTATCACGGCCTGATAGAACCGTTTCAGCAGGAATGTAAACATGCTTGTCCTTCTACGTGGCCTGTGTCGTGGCACAGGCTTCTGTTAGTGGGCGGAGTGGCCAACTGACCACCCCGCCCCGTCCTTCCTTGGTACTTCGCTTACTTGCTGACCACCAGGTCACCCAAGTAAGGGAAGTTCATCACGTTGACCACCGGCTTGATGTCGACGTTCTTCTTGGCGCCATAGGCCAGATCTTCCCAGTGCAACGGCACGTAGGCAGCATCTTCGATCAGCATGGCTTCGACCTTCTTCAGCATCTCGGCACGCTTGGCCGGATCGGTCTCGGCGTTGGCATCCATCACCAGCTTGTCAGCTTCGGCGTTGGCATAACCGGCGCAGTTGTACTGACCCATACCGGTCTTGGCATCCTTGGTGAAGGTCAGGAACTCGAAGAAGTTGGCGGTATCTTCGGTGTCGGAGTGCCAGCCGATCATCTGCATGTCCGCGGCGCACTTGTCAAACTCCGGCCAGTACTGGGCCACCGGCATGGTTTTCAGATCCACCTTGATGTTGATCTTGGCCAGCATGGCGGAGACAGCTTGGGCAATCTTGACGTCGTTGACGTAGCGGGCTGCCGGGGAGATGAAGGTCATCTTGAAGCCTTTCTCGTAACCGGCCTCTTTCATCAGCTCCTTGGCCTTAGCCAGATCATACTGGGGTACCAGCGCCTCGTTGTGACCGGCATAGCCTTTCGGGCTCAGCTGACCAGCAGGGGTACCGAAGCCCTTGTTGATCTTCTCGACGATACCCACCT
>NZ_QAJD01000172.1:26175-26634 GCF_003061465.1 Aeromonas sp. HMWF017 | reverse complement strand
GGGCAAAGCCCAGCACCACGGCGGCGTAGAAAATAAAGTCGAGCGTGATGTCGAGAAAGCCGCCGCAGTCGGTGATGCCGGTTTCCCGCGCCACGGCGCCGTCCAGCCCGTCCAGCAGCCGGTTGAGCAGGATGGCCGCAAGCGCCCACGGATAGCAGCCAAAGGCCAGCAGCGGCAGCGCCAGCATGCCGATGGCAAAACCGGTGAGGCTCACCTGATTGGCACTGATCCCGGCACGGCAGAGCGGCTTGGCAAGCTGGGTAAGAGGGCTGCGGATCACGGGGATCAGGTGGCGATCAAACAAGGTGAACACTCCTCGGTTAACAGTGGCATTCGGTGAGGTTGAGTATGGTGCCCGGCGCATCCTCTTCGTCGTGGGTCACCAGGATGGCGGGGATGGCCAGCGCCTTGATCTGCGCGAACACCAGCTCGCGAAAGGCGGCCCGCAGCGGCTTGTCG
>NZ_QAJD01000172.1:24747-26162 GCF_003061465.1 Aeromonas sp. HMWF017 | reverse complement strand
GGGCTCGTCCAGCAGCAGGGCGTCGGGTTCCGCCAACAGTGCCCGCAGCAGACTGACCCGCGCCCGCTGACCCCCTGACAGCAAGTGCGGCAGCTTGTCAGCCTGATCCGCCAGCGCGACCTGCGCCAATGCGGCCAGTGCCTTTTCCCGCCGCGCACGTTTTCCCTTGATGGTCGCTGGCATGCCGAACATCAGGTTCTCCGCCACCGTCAGATGGTCGAACAGCAGGTCATCCTGAAACAGCATGCCGATGCGCCTCGCTTGCGCAGGCAAGGTGTTGAGTGGCCGCTCGCCGAGCCTTATCTCCCCCTCCAGCCGGATCGGGCCGCCATCTGTCTGCGCGCCGGGCAGTACCCCGGCCAGCCCTGCCAGCAGGGAGCTTTTACCGCAGCCGCTTGGCCCCATCAGGGTCAACACCTCACCGGGGGCCACCTGCAGGGCGGGCAGTGAAAGCAGCATATTTTCATCAAGGTAAAGTCGAAGAGGCGTGGTGCTCAGCATATGGTTGTTTCCATCATGAGAGTTCATCGTGAGCAGCTCCCCTTGAGCGCCGGATTGATCCGCGCCGGCAGCCAGAGTGCCAGCAGATAGATAACGAGCGGCAGCAGCAGTTGCAGCAGGCCGTAGAGCCCCGCCAGCCGCCGGTTGAGGCCGCTGCCGATGGCCACCGCTTCGGTGGTGATGGTGACTACCCTGCCAGCACCAAACAGCAGGGTCGGCAGATACTGGGCCAAACTCACCGCCGCCCCGACGCTGAAGGCAAACAGCAGCGGGCGCGCCAGCAGCGGCGCTTTTATCTGCCACCAGGCTCGCCATGGCGTTGCCCCCAGCAGCAGGGCGCTCTGGGTGATCCGCTGATCGAACTGGCGATAGGGGCCGTGCAGACACAAATAGACATAGGGAAAGACAAACAGCAGCTGACTCCAGAGCACCCAGCCCCAGCCAATACCGCTGCTTATCGAGTCATGTGCAAGCCAGTCCAGCCCGAGCCGGATGCCAAATAGCAGGCTTGCCTGCGGCAGCAACAGCGGCAGGCAGATAAGCCAGAGCGGCCAGGGGCGGCGGTCGGCTTGTGCCTCCAGACTGCACACCGCCATTCCCAGTGCCAGCAAGCCGCTCACCAGCGCCAGCAGTGCGCTGGTTGTCAGCAGCGGCAGCAGGGTTGGCAGCAGATCCAGCCAGTAGTGGCTGCTCCATTGGCTGGGCCAAAGGGCGGGAAAGGGCCAGCGGCGCGCCAGCGACCAGAGCAGCAGGGCCGCCAGCACCGCCAGATTGAGGGTGATCAGGGTGAAGGCAAAGCCCGCTGCGAGCCGGTTGGCAAAGAAGTGGGGCGCCGCCCGTTTGCCATCGAGCCAGCAGCCTTTGCCCATCTCTTTATGAAGCCACTCCAGTAATCTGAACAGGGCGATGAGCAG
>NZ_QAJD01000172.1:0-24737 GCF_003061465.1 Aeromonas sp. HMWF017 | reverse complement strand
CCGCCACGCCGTAGGCCGCCACCGCATAGATGGGCAGGCGCAGGGCTGGCCAGAGCGCCGGCAGCAGCAGGCGCCACCAGACCTGGGGGGCGCTGAAACCGAGGCTCGCCCCCAGCCACTGCTGGCGTGCCAGCAGGATGGGTTGCTGTGCGGCCATCGCCATCAGCAGCAGAAAGGGGGTCTCTTTGAAAACGAGCAGTGCAATCAGCCCGAGCCCTAGAGGGTCCCGAATGGTCTGCCAATCGGGAGGCAGTTCAAATCCGGTCAGCGCTGGCGAGACGAGCCGCAGCAGCCAGCCGGAGGGGGCGAGCAGAAAGGCAAAACCGATGGCAAAGGCGACGTGGGGCATGGCCAGCATGGGCGAGAGCAAGCGACGGAGCAGCCCGAAAGCCCGGCTACCACTGTGAGCCAGCAGCAGGGCGGTCAACAGCAGGCTGCCGAGGGTCGAGGCGGCGCCAATCCACAGACTCAGCGCAGCGGAGTGCCACAGGCCAGGCTGGGCCAGCAGCAAGGCAAGATGAGAGGCGGTCAGCCCCTCCGCCAGCAGCTGCCACAGCCCCGCCAGCAGGGGGATGACGAAGATCGCCAGATAAGCGCCCCTCATCCCCATCCCGTTGTGGCGGGTCAACAACCGGCTCCACGGTCGGGAGCGGGCAAGCGGGTGACCTGCGGCACGCATCAGTGGCCGTAACGCTCGGCCCAAGCCGCTTCCAGTTTGAGTTGCCAGCTGGGGTGGGGCTCAGCAACGGCTTTGAAGCGCAATGCCGGTTGCCCTTTGGCGGAATCAGGCAGAGCATCGGCCCGTAGCACGCTGGGATCACCCCAAAACGCCGGATTGGCCTTGCGTGCCTGCGCCGCCGGGCTCAACAGGAAGTTGGCCACTACCTTGGCCCCCGCACGGGCACTGGCGTTAAAGGGGATGGCGAGAAAATGGCTGTTGGTGAGCGCCCCTTTCGCCATGGCGACCGCTTCCACATTGGGGGGCAGGGCGCCAATCTGGACGGCGCTTTGCGCCTCCTGCGGGTTGAAGCTGATGGCCATCGCCAGCTCGCCATCATCGAGCAGCTGGCGGGTTTCGGCGGCGCTGGTGGGGAACAGCTTGCCCTTGCGCCAGAGCGCTGGGTGCAGCTCATCGAGCCAGGCCCAGAGCGGGGCGGTCACTTGGGCAAACTCTGCATCGGTCGCCTCCCGATAGAGGGGGGCAGGGTCGGGCGTCAACTCCAGCAAGATCTGCTTGAGAAAGCTGGAGCCGTGAAACTGGGGCGGCTTGGGATAGGTGAAGCGGCCGGGATGGGCCTTGGCCCACGCAAGCAGGGCTGCTGCCGAGGTGGGCGGGTTGGTGACCTCTTCGGTGTCGACCATCAGATTGAGCTGGCCGATGCCCCAGGGGGCCTCCAGCCCCTCCACCGGCAGAGTGAAGTCCTCACTCACCGGCAGGCTGCCGTCTACCAGCGCCATGTTGGGCAGCTCTGTGGTAAAGGGAGCACCAAGCAGCCCCTGCTCCTTGAGTGCCTTGAAGTTCTCGCCGTTGATCCAGAGCAGATCGATGGGGCCGCCAGCTTGCTTGCCCGCCTGTTTGTTGGCCAGCAGTTGGCTGACGCTCTGGGCGATGTCATCCACCTTCACTTGCACCAGTTTGACCTGATAGTCGCGCGCCAGCTCCTGCCCGGCCCATACCAGATAGGCGTTGATCTCCGGGCTGCCACCCCAGGCGTTGAAGTAGATGGTCTGCCCTTTCGCCTCCTCAAGGGTCTGTTGCCAATTGTCATCAGGGCTAGCTAACAGCGGGCCGCTGGCCAGCAGTGGCAGGGCACACAGCAGGGCGTTTAGCCGCTGCTTGAGTTGAGATTTGAGGCGAGGGTTGAGGTGTGAGTTGAGCTGTGAGAATGGCTTGAGCATGAAAGTTTCCCTAGTTGTCAGGCGCCACGGCGCCAGCGGTGATAACGGGCCAGCAGGGCCAGCACCCGGGTGGGCTGGTGGGCCCGTTTCCATTCACCCGCCACGTATTTGTTCCCCTCCATCAGGGTGGGATAGGCGTGAATGGTGCCGAGGATCTTGCCAAGGCCCAAGCCATGGCGCATGGCGAGCACGAACTCGGCGATCCGCTCACCGGCGTGAGTGCCCACTATGGTGGCGCCAAGGATAGTATCCTTGCCCGGCACGGTCAGCACCTCGACAAAACCGTGGCGCTCGCCATCGGCGATGGCGCGATCCAGCTCCGCCAGCTCGAAGCGGGTCGCCTCGAAGGGAATGCCTTGCAGCTCGGCCTCCTTGCGATTGAGGCCGACCCGGGCAATCTCCGGCGTGGTGTAGGTGGCTGCCGGAATGACCCGATAGTCGGCCCGAAAGCGCTTGAACTGGCCAAACAGGGCATTGACCGCCGCATACCAAGCCTGATGGGCGGCGAAGTGGGTGAACTGGTAAGGGCCCGCTACGTCTCCCACCGCCAATATGCTGGCGAAGTTGGTGGCAAGAAAGCCATCGACTGCTATGGTGCCGCGGGGGGCAAGCTCGACTCCCAACGCTTCGAGCCCGAAGCCGCTGACATTGGCGACCCGGCCCAGCGCCAGCAGTAGCTGATCCCCTTCAACCTGTTGTGTTTCTTCGCCTCGGCGCAGTTGCAGTCGGATGGGGAGTTCCCCCTCGGCTGCGGGCAGATAGTCGGTTCGTTCGGCGCGCCAGCCGGTGAGTAGCTGCACGCCATCGCGGCTCATCTGCCCGGCCAGCGCGTCAGCTACCTCTCTATCTTCGCGGGGCAGCAGTTGTTCCGAGAGTTCCACCAACGTAACGGGAATGCCGAGCAGGGCGAAGCTCTGGGCCAGCTCACAGCCGATGGGGCCGCCGCCGAGCACCAGCAGGCGGCGTGGCGGGATGCGCAGTTGCCAAAGGCTATCCGAGGTGAGGTAAGGCACCTGATCCAGCCCCGGCAGGTTGGGCACCAGCGGCCGGGCGCCAGTGGCGATGACGATATGGCGGCTGGCAAGGCGCTGGCCATTGACTTCTACCTCCCAGGGGGAGACCAGCCGCGCCTCCCCTTCGATGCACTCCATCCCAAGCCCTTGATAGCGCTCTACCGAGTCGTGGGGTTCGACCTCCTTGATGACCGCGGCCACCCGCGCCATCACCGCAGCAAAATCGGCGCAGGAGTGGCTTGGGCTAAAGCCCAGCTCGTCTGCCTTGCGCTGCTCGGCGGCAAAGCGGCTGCTTCGGATCAATGCCTTGGAGGGGACGCAGCCGCTGTTGAGGCAATCGCCCCCCATCTTGTGCTTCTCGATCAGCGCCACCTTGGCTTTTACTGCCGCTGCGATATAGCTGGTGACCAGCCCACCGGCGCCCGCACCGATCACCAGCAAGTTGTAGTCATAACTAGCGGGTTTGCGGTAGGGGGCGAGCAGACGCCGCTGCGCGAGGTGCGTGGTCAATTTCTTGACCAGCAAGGGCATCAGCCCCAGCAGGGTCAGCGCGACCATCAGGCCGGGGGAGAGGATATTGCCGGTGCTGGTTAACTGGCCAAGCTCGCTGCCCGCCAGCACATAGACGAAGGTGCCGGGCAGCATGCCAAGCTGGCTCACCCAGTAGTAGGTGCTGACTCTGATGGGGGTGAGCCCCATCAGCAGGTTGACCAGAAAGAAAGGGAAGATGGGGATGAGGCGCAGGCTCAGCAGATAGAAGGCCCCCTCCTTCGCCATGCCGGATTGAAAGGTGGCCAGCTTGTCACCAAAGCGGGCCGTGACCCAGTCGCGCAACAGAAAACGGGCGCTGAGAAAGGCCAGGGTCGCGCCTATGGTGCTGGCAAAGGAGACCAGCAGCAGCCCCCAGGCTACGCCAAAGACTGCACTTCCCCCCAGGGTGAGCAGGCTGGCGCCGGGCAGGGAGAGGGCGGTGCTCAGCACATAGATGAGCACGAACAGCAGGCTGGCCGAGACAAAGTGGCTGTCGACCCATTGCGCCACTGCCGCCTGCTGGGCCTGCAAGGCGCCCAGACTGAGGTAACGGCCAAGATCGAGGGCAAAAAAGGTGCCGATAAGGCACCCCATCACCAGCGCAAGCAGCAGGCGGGTCCGGTTCATCAGGCGTCCTTGCTGTCTGGCTGGGCGGGGCGCTTGGGTTGCACCGGCAGCTGGCAGAAGCCCTGCGGCGCGATATCGAGGGCGGCGTTGAACTTGGCCGACATATTCTGAAAGGCGATGAGGCCGGTTAGTTCCACCATTGCGTCGTCGTCGAACCAGGGCTTGAGGCGGGCTGCCTGTTCATCGCTCACCCCATCCAGCCCGGTCATCGCTTCGGTGTAGTCGAGCACCGCTTTTTCCCGCTTGTCGAACAAGGGGCTTTCGCGCCAGTTGGCCAGCGCCTCCACCTTCTCGCTGGAGCCCGCCCGCTTGATCAGCGTCATGGCGTTGATGTCGACACAGAAGCGGCACCAGTTGAGCTGTGAGACTCGCACCGTCACCAGAGAGCGCAGCACGGGGTCGATGGGAGAGCGTTTGCGGTTGATCACCCCGTAGAGGGTGGCGACGGCGGCAAACAGGCGCGGCGAGCGACCCCAGCACTTGCCCGGAATAAGCACCTGACCATAGTTGCGCTTTTGCAGCCAGAAAAAGGGGCGGATAAACCAGGCATATTCCCGGTCGGGTTTGACCTCAACGCGCATCAGTTACCTTCTTGTTGTTTCACACTTACGGTTTCAAATTGGGTTTGTAGGCTTGGCCGAGCCGCTCATTGAGCCGGATCAGAAAATCCTCGATCCGCGCCCGGTTGGTACCCAAGTCGCTCTGCCCCTGACGGGAGGCTGATCGCATATCGATACGGGTCTCTTTGGGGCCGGCAAAGACCCGCAGCGCCACATCATCCTGAAAGCCGAACCAGCCGGTGGTGACCACCGCATCCAGACCATCCGGGCTTGGCTTCACCTGCCAGCCCAGCTCTTGCATCAGTTCGTTGGCTTCAATCACCACTTCGGCAGGGGAGGCCTTGGTAAAGAGAGGACCGGGTTTTGCCTCAAATGCTTTCAGTGGGGCGCTATTTATTGGCTGGTCCTGCGCTGTTCTAAGCTCTGCCGCCCAGCGCAACTGGGGGGGATTGTAGGGATCGGTGCTCACATCGTTGATCAGCGGAATGCGCAGCGCCTGCACAACAAAGGTCAGCGGCAGCAGCAGTGGCAAGGCGCCAAGGCTGCTGGCGTAGCGGTTGCGGCTCCAGGGCAGGCGCACCAGCAAGATAAGGGAGACAAGCGCTCCGATGAGACAGATCGCAAAACCGATCCACCAGGGCCAGAGATGAAAGCGGCTGCCGAGGGCGCCAGCGAGCGGGAGTAACCAGGCCAGCAGGGGCCACAAGCAAGAGCGGGGCATAGCACGGGATCCATCGTCGAATGTGGACAATGCCGAGAAGGATAAACTTAATTGCCTGATAACGTTAGTAAATTGATGAGAGTTTGGCGTGGTTTTGGTCAGTTTTGCGAGGGAGATGCAGAGGTCGGTGAAGCCAGCCTGAGGGGAGCTTCACCGAGAAAATGGTCAGTTGCGATGACTTAGTTGCGATAGAGCACTTTGATCAGATGGAAGCCGAACTTGGTGCGTACCGGCCCCAGCACCTTGAGCAGTTCACCCTTGAAGACGGCATCGTCGAAGGGCTTGACCATATCCCCTTTATTGAACTCCCCCAGATCGCCGCTGCGTTTAGCAGAAGCGCAGGTGGAGAAGCGCTTGGCCATCTGGCCGAAGTCGGCTCCCTTCTCGATCTTCTCCTTGATCTCCAGACACTGTTTTTCGGTCTTGACCAGAATGTGCTGGGCACAGGCTTTTTTCATCGGGGCGCTCCTGGGAGTGATGGCGAAGGTTGTTAACGCCAAGGGTGGTAGCAAATCGGGGCGCAAGAGTACCCCAATTTGCCACTGGCGTCAGCCATCACAGCTCGCCCTTTATCGGCCGTATTATTGGCGAGCGCGGGTGGCCAGCATGGCGCGGGGACGCGCTTGCCAGATGATCTCCAGCCCGAGCAGGACGTAGAGGCTCCAGATGGCCAGCGGATTGAGCCACTCACCCCCCAGTTGCAGGGTCATCAGGGCGCAGCCTGCCAGCAGCAAGGTGATGCCCGGCAGCCGCCAGTGGACGGGCAGGGGGGCCAGCAGTGCCATCGCCAGCAAAATGCCGAGGCCAAACGGCAGGTTCAGGGCGGTAAAGGCCAGCGCCTGCTGGCCACTCATGCCGGTCAGCAGGGCCAGCAGGGCGCTGCAACAGGCGAGGAAGGTGATGAACTCGAGACGATCGGCGATATAGTCAGCCATCTGTTCGCTACGTGCATGCATGATGTGTCTCCTTCAGTTGATGGTTCAAGTGTGAGGGAGGGGCGCTTGCAAAGGCAGCGGGATAATTCGATTGCGCTGAACGAGCAATTCTTAATCACCCGCTACGGCGGGCTTTAGGGTGTGCCGGGCTGGTTATACGGTGAGGGTGGGGTGATGCCGACAAACTCTGTCGTGGTGGGTTTCTGGTGGTAAAGAGAGGGAGAGAGGTGACAAAGGGGGCCTGACGACGAAGTGACCCTTGTTCAGGGCGGGTCAGCTCGCTCCCATCGGGAAAGCGGGCGTCGTCATTGTCAGCAAAATGTGTGATTTGTGGTCAACCTCTTAAAAGATATGGTGAATTTGCCAATGGCACCGCGCTGTCGCTGGCCGATGCCTATGTTAGGATAAGGTTCGCCATTTTTC
Organism: Aeromonas sp. HMWF017; assembly: GCF_003061465.1. Lineage (NCBI taxonomy): Bacteria > Pseudomonadati > Pseudomonadota > Gammaproteobacteria > Aeromonadales > Aeromonadaceae > Aeromonas > Aeromonas sp. HMWF017. The sequence continues at coordinate 18,028 of NZ_QAJD01000172.1, read as the reverse complement.
TGGCGCGCATTATTGTGTCACGGCCATGCACTGCATGGCGTGCTGCGCCGCATTCGGGGTTGGCCCGAAAGGGCGCTGGTTTCCTTCACCACAGATTCAGGAATATTGACCTTTGACAGGATGCATTTCATCCCTGCTGGCAGGGCGTTCACTGTCCGGCCCTGCGTTTCGCCGCGGCCTGCGGGTACTGGGGGTGGGCCTGTTGCTGTCGCTGCTGGCTTCGCCCGCGTTTGCCGCCAAGCTCACCTATCAGGTCAAGGGGTTGAAAGGGGAGAACAAGGATAACGTTGAAGCCTACCTCAATGCCCTGCCGGTCTATCAGGAGCGGCAATACCGCCCGGCCCGCGCAAAAATTACCGAGAGCGTGCAAAAGGCGCTGCAGGTATATGGCTACTACCAGCCGAAAATCACCCTGAGTCGCGACAAGAAAACCCCGTCCAAAGTGGTGATTGAGGTGGATAAAGGGGAGCCGGTCATCGTCTCCCGCCTCGATATTCTGCTGGAGGGGGATGCGGGCAGCGACGAGCTCTACAGCGCCCTGCTGGACAAGTTGCCCCTCAAAGAAGGTGAGCCCCTCAACCACGCCAAATATGAATCCATCAAGGCCGATCTGGGCAGCCTCGGGCTGGCCCGCGGTTACTTTGATGCCAAGCTGAGCAAGAGTCAGGTCAAGGTGTTCCCGGACAAGGGGACGGCGGAGATCTTTATTCTGTTCGAATCGGGCCATCGCTACCGTTTTGGCGAGATCCGCTACGAGGCGACCTCCGAAGCGCTTCACCTTATTCGCCCGCTTATCAACATCAAGAGCGGCGACCCCTATCTCGCCATCCGTCTGGCCGAGATGTCGCAGGATGTCTCCTCCACCAAGCTGTTCCGTCAGGTCGATATCAAGCCGGTATTGAGCGAGGCGAGCAACTATCGGGTGCCCATTGCGGTGACGCTGGATAACCGGGTCGATCACGAAATCGAGGCAGGTATCGGTTACGCCACCGACGTAGGCCCGCGGATGAGTGCCACCTGGGAGAAGCCCTGGGTCAACCGCTATGGTCACCGTCTGTTTGCTACCGCCAAGGTGTCGGCGCCGGAGGCCGAGCTCAGCTTCGACTACCAGATCCCGGTGGGCAACCCGCTGCGGGACTACTACTCCATCCAGACCGGCTACCAGTACAAGGACAACAACGATACCCGATCCGATCTCACTACCATCGGTGTGCACCGCTGGACGCGGCGGCCGGAGAGCTGGGATCGGGACGTCTTTATCCGGCTGGAGAACGAGATCTATACCCAGGGCGCCGACGAGGGGAACAGCTTGCTGCTGATCCCCGGGGTCTCCTGGTCCCGACTGCGGGTGCGCGGCACCCTGGTGCCCGACTGGGGGGATCGCCAGCAGCTGACGCTGGAGTTCTCCGATCCCAGATGGGGCTCCGACATCAGCTTTATGCGGGTGTGGGGGCGCAGCAAGTGGCTGCGAACTCTTGGCGATAACCACAGATTCCTGATGCGGGCCGAGCAGGGGGCCATCATAGGTGACAGCTTCTCGTTGGTGCCGCCGTCTTTGCGCTTCTTTACCGGTGGCGATCAGACGGTGCGCGGCTTTGGTTACGAGAGCATCTCCCCCACCGGACCGGATGGCAAGCTGACCGGTGGCCGCTACACCAGCGTGGCCAGTCTGGAATACAACTACCGCTTCAGCGAGAAGTGGCTGGGGGCCATGTTTGTGGATGGCGGCACCTCCACCACCGATTACAGCGAACCCTGGAAAATAGGTACCGGCGTTGGTGTGCGCTGGGTCACCCCCATCGGTCAGGTCAGGCTGGATCTGGCGGTCGGGGTATCGGAGGAGGACAAGCCCTTGCGGCTGCATTTCGCATTGGGGCCTGAATTATGATGTTGTCTAAACGCTTTTTTCTTTGGCCGCTGCGGCTGTATCTTGCGCGGGGGTCTGCATTGTGATCTGGCTAAAACGTATTTTTCTCTGGCTGATGGGGCTGGTGTTCCTGCTGCTCATCGGTGTCAGCCTGCTGGGCTTTACCCATCAGGGCAACAAGTGGCTGTGGCAACAGGCCAGGGCGGCGTTGCCCTCCCTCAAGGGGGAGCTGGTGGCCGGTCAGCTTGGCTACGGCTGGACCTTGGAAGGGGCCGGCTGGCAGGATGAGCTGGTGGATGTCACGGTGGATCGCGCCGTGCTCGACTGGGATCTCGGCAAGTTGCTGCAGGGCAAGCTCTGGATAAAATCCCTGGTGGTGACCCATCCGGTGGTCAAGGTAGCCGACTCCGAACCTGCGCCGGAAGAGCCTTCCGAATCCTTTGTCTGGCGCCCGCTGCCACTCAAAATTCAGGTCGACAGCCTCAAGGTGGCCGATCTCGATCTGGCAGTGCCCGGCGTGGCCGTGACCCTGGGGTCCCTCGATATCGGCGCCACCCTCAACCGCAAGGGGCTGATTGTACGCGGCCCGGTGCTCGATAACCTGACGGTGACGCTGGATGACGCGGCACCCGCCAGCACAACCAAATCTGCCAAACAGCCGGCCGCTAACGAGAAGCAAGCCGGAACTGCGGTGGCGCGCAACGACAAGGCCAGCGCCGAGACAGCCAAACAGGGCAAAGGGACGCCTGCTGCGAACACGACAAAGGCAGCCCCCATTCTCCTGCCCGCCATTCACCTTCCTTTCCCCATCCAGCTGGAAGGGGTCAGTGCGACCCGGGTGCAATATAAGCAGGGCGAGCTGATCGAAGGGCTCGACAAGCTGCTGCTGTCGGCCACTGCTGCCGACGATCGCATCGAGGTGCGCGAGCTCTCGCTGCGCCACGCCATGGCCGACCTGGCGCTCAAGGGACACATCCAGCTCAGTGACGACTACCCGCTGGCGGTGACGCTGGATGCCAAGGCCCGCAAGGGGCTGCTGGATGGCGAGTTGCAAGGGCAGCAGGCCACGCTGGCGCTGAGCGGTTCGGTCGGCAAGCTGGGGTTGGCGTTGTCGGCCAAGGGGCCGATTGCAGCCAATCTCAAGGGCTCGCTGGCCGCCCTCGACCCGGATCTCCCTTTTGATGCGGCCCTCGACTGGAAGAGCCTCGGTTGGCCTCTTCACAAGCCTGCCAAAGATGAGCCGAGCTATCGGCTGGACAAGGGGAGCCTGACTGCCAAGGGCAAGCTCTCCGGCTATCAATTTGCCCTCAATACCTCCGGCAAAGGGACCGATGTCCCCCCCTTCAAGCTTGCGCTGGACGGGAAGGGGGATCTGGAGCGGCTCAGCAAGATCGCCTTGCAGCTTAATGCCCTCAAGGGGGAGCTCAAACTCGATGGCAAGCTGGCCTGGAACAAGGGGATTGAGTGGCAGGGAACCACCCTGTTCAAGGGGATCAATCCGGCCGAGCTGCTGCCTGAGCTGAAAGGGACGCTGGCCGGTGAGCTGGAGAGCCGTTTCGTGATGAACGAGGCGGGCCACTGGGAGCTGAAACTGCCCAAGCTCAAGGTGGATGGCAAACTCAACCAGTACCCGCTGGCCCTCAAGGGGGAGCTCAGCGGCAACGACAAGATGGAGTGGCAGATCCCGGCGCTCTCGCTGCAAAGTGGCCCCAACCAGTTGCAGGCCAAGGGCAGTATCAGCAGCGCCCAGTGGAAGCTCGATGCCAACCTGCAGGCTCCCCAGTTGGGGGGCATCTATCCCGGCCTGAAAGGGGATATCAAGGGGCAGGTGAAGGTGAGTGGCAATCAGCAGACGCCAAAAATCGATGCGGATCTCGCCTCCGAGCGGCTCTACTATGCCGGCACCGACCTGAAGGGGATCAGCCTCAAGGGCAATGCGGTGATCGGCGCTAAACCGGCCGGTGAGCTCTCGCTGTTGGTGGCGCAGCTGAAACAGGGGGATACCAAGCTCAGCCAGCTGGCCCTGAACCTCAGCGGTGATATCAGCCAGCATCTGTTGACCCTGACCATGAAGGGTGACCCTGTTGCCGCCAACCTCAAACTGGGTGGCGGCGTGCGCGGGGATCACTGGCGCGGGGCGCTCTCCGAGTTGCAGCTGAAAACCCCGCTGCGCCGTTGGGACTTGAGCTCCCCGTGGGCGCTGGATCTCGATCTGCCGCGTCAGCGGCTGGCGATGGGGGATCTCTGCCTCGGCTCCCAGGGGGCCAGCCTCTGCGTCAAGGGGAGTCAGGTTTCCGCTGCCCAGGGCACCCTGGAGTTTGCCCTGAGCGAGTTTGATCTCAAGCGGCTGCGCCCCTGGTTACCGGACAACTTCCGCTGGCAGGCGATGCTCTCGGCCGACGGCCGCGCCAGCTGGCGTGGCAATCAGCCGACCCTGCATGCGGTGGTGCGCACCACGCCGGGCACTTTTGTGGCCGATGGCCTCAAGACCGACTATCAGCAGTTGGCCCTGGCCCTGGATTTCGAGCGGCAGCAGGCGGCCATTCGCCTCGATTTTGCCTCGAAGCAGATCGGCAATATCGATACCGATCTGCTGATCAGGGAGCCCACCGGTCGCGGTCTGCTCGGTGGTCAGCTCAAGTTTGACGATCTCAAGCTCAATACCTTCGCGCCACTGATCCCTGAGGTGCGCTCCCTGCAAGGGATCATCTCCGCTGATGCCCGTTTCGACGGCACCCTGGCGGCGCCCCTGCTGTTTGGCCAGCTCAACCTGCGTGACGGTGAAGTGCAGACTCACTCCGACATGGTGACCCTGACCAAGCTGGTGACCCGCCTCAAGATCGAGGGCAATCGCGCCGAGCTTGATGGCTCCATGCTGGTGGGCAAGGGGCCGCTGGCGTTGGGCGGCTGGCTCAGCTGGGCCAAGATGCCAGTGACCGGCAGCCTCACCATTCAGGGCAAGGATCTGGAGGCGCAATATCCGGGCATGGGCCGGGTCAGGGTCTCTCCCGATATCGCCGTGTCGCTGGGTGAGGAGACCCGCATTACCGGTCAGGTGGATATTCCCTGGGCGCGCATTCTGGTCAAGAGCCTGCCGGATTCGGCGGTGGCGGTCTCCGACGATGTGACCGTGGTCTATGACGATCTGCCCCCAGCTCCCAAGCAGGCCAGCCTGCCGCTGGCGATGAAGGTGGCGATCCGCCTTGGCAACGATGTGAAGCTCGATGCCATGGGGTTGAAGACCGATGTCTCCGGCGGTCTCAATATCCGTCAGGATCCCGAGAAGCCGCTGGCAGGCAATGGCCAGCTGGTGCTGACCAACGGCCGCTTCAAGGCCTATGGTCAGAACCTCATCATCAAGGAGGGACGGATCCTCTTCTCCGGTCCGCTGGATCGGCCATTCCTCAACATCGAGGCCAACCGGGATCCCGATACCATCGAGGGTCAGGTGACGGTCGGGGTGCGGGTGACCGGCCCTGCCAGCAAGCCGGAGATCACTGTCTACTCAGAGCCGCAGATGGCGCAGTCGGAACAGCTCTCCTATTTGCTGCGCGGCAAAGGGTTACAGACCGGCGGTGAGGATGGCGGTTTCAACGGCTTGCTGGTGGCCGGTGCTGTGAGTCAGGCCAACGGCGTGGTGTCGAGTATCGGCGAGTCGCTGGGGATGAGCGATGTCTCCCTCGATACCGCGGGCAGTGGTGACAACACCCAGGTGACCCTGTCGGCATATCTGCTGCCGGGCTTGCAGTTCCAGTACGGGGTCGGGGTCTTCAGCCCCATCGCCGAGTTCAAGCTGCGCTACGAGGTATTGCCACGGCTCTATCTGCAGGCGATGAGCGGGGTGGCTCAGGCGGTCGATATCTTCTATCGCTTTACTCTGTAACGCTTCATCCCGTAACAGGGCTGATATGAACCTAAACGGGAGGCGCAGGCCTCCCGTTTTTTTATTGCGCGATCGGCTGCAGGTAAATGGCGATAAGGAACTGGAGTGCAGAGGTAGAATGGATTGCGGCGGGCTATAAATGCGAAAACCCGGCGCCAGGCCGGGTTTTCTGAATGATGGTGGAGGGAGAAGGATTCGAACCTTCGAAGGCAGAGCCGTCAGATTTACAGTCTGATCCCTTTGGCCGCTCGGGAACCCCTCCACGGGGTATTGCTTTCAAATTGTCGCACTTGAAATGGTGGAGGGAGAAGGATTCGAACCTTCGAAGGCAGAGCCGTCAGATTTACAGTCTGATCCCTTTGGCCGCTCGGGAACCCCTCCACAAGTGCGAGGCGCATACTAACAGATCTTCCGGTTTTGTGAACCCCCAAGCAGGATTTTTCCATTAAAAGAATTGGATTTGTGGCCGATAACCAGTGAAATCGCCATTTTCGAGAGTTATCTCATGCTGCCCAGTTCAATCCGTAATCACCTGCTCGTCGATGAGGGCCAGTTGGGGCAGCGCCTCAACCGTGACCTGCAGCATGGCGATCGCGCTGATTTTCGGTTGCATCTGGCCCTGCTGACCGATGCGGTGGAGGAGCAGCCCTGGTTTGATGCCAAACCGGCGGCCACTCCCCAGAGCCGTGACTGGCGTCTGTACTTTGCGCTGAGACCGGCAGAGGTGCTGGTGGCTGAAGGGGCGGGGAGTGACTGCAGTGCCATCAATGAGCGGTTGCAGCAAGGGGGAAGCATGGTGGATGTACGGCTCTGGCTGGTGCTGCAAACACCGCCGCTGGCGGTCAAACAGCCGCTGCTGGATGAGGCTGTCTACGACAACCTGTCACCGCTGGCGCGGGAGCGGTTGCAAGGAAAGCTGGCCGATATGCCACGCCAGGAGGATCCGCTGGTATTGCTGCCGATCCTCGACCGTTTGCAACAAGGAGTGGATACCCGGTTGCACTGGCTCAGTTGATGACGCCGGTTCACTGACGTAATGCTGTGCTTGTGGGGTAAATCACAGGCAACAAAAAGGCGGGTAACCCCGCCTTTATGCTCTTTAGAATTTTTAGCCTTGCGGCATGCTATCAAGCGTCAGCTTCATCCGGTTGCGGCTGCTCTTTGAGCGCGGCATTGGCACGACGGGCAATCGGCTTTTCGGTGTGACGGTTGAGTTGGCGCTCCAGTTTTTGCCCCAGTTCGTTGATGGCGGCGTAGAGATCCTCATGCTCTGCCTGGGCAAACAGTTTGCCGTTGGGGATGCCAGCACTGGCTTCGACAGTGAACATCAGACGCTCTTTGGAAACAATCACATGGGGTGTGATGAGAGGCACCTGAAGACGTTCGAGCTTTTCAAAACGGGATTCGATGCGCTCGCGGATAGCCGGGGTGATGTCGATGATTTTGCTGGTAATTTCGATTTTCATATTGGCCCCCTTCGGGTCGTCTTGCTTGTGTCTTCACCTTCAGATTACTCATTGGTAAAGATTGAAATGTGATCTGTGTCACATAACCTTCCCTTGGCTATTCAGCAACTTATAAATTGTGATCTTTTCCGGTTTCGTGCCAAAAACAGCTTGAGCTCCATGAAACTGGCAGGCAGTATGACGGGAATAGGATCGTTTCTGTCCCTTCTTGGCAGCACTTCGTGTCGACCTCATGTCCGGTTTCCACTGCTTGATATCGCATGTTTGTACTCTTCCCTCGCAACTTCCGATCTGATGAGCGGATGCAGGGGGCGTTGTTATGCCTGATTGGACATCAAACGTGGTTGGTTGTTGTGTTGGAGTGGTAAATGAAGCAGCAGGCCACGCAAGTCATGTGGTTTTTCGATCGGCAACATGATCAGTGGAGTCTCTCTGATCAGGGGGCCTACCAGCAGTGGCAAGGGGAGGGCAATCATCCCTGGGCCGCTCGCCTGTTACCGGAAGATGAGGCAGGCTTTGCCGACTTTCTCGTCCGGCTTCATGAATCACATCTGCCTGAACAGTTCATCGGTCATCTGAAAGATGATCAGGGGCAGCTCAACCATGTGCTCTGGAGCGGCCAGTTTGTGCCCACCCAGCAGATCTGCTGTGGCTGGCTGGCCCCGCTCGACAGTGCCAACAGTGCGGTATCCTCCCTCAATCTCTCTTTGCCGCTGCTGCAAACCACCCTGCTCACCCAGTTGGCGCAGGCGCTCTCTGCCCGCACCGGACTCGATTTCTTCAATACCTTGGTCAGCCAGCTGGCCCATATCCTCAAGGTGGATGCGGTCTGGGTGGGTGAGTTGTGCGGTGCAGATCGGGTCAAAGTGCTGGCTGCTGACGGGTTGTCGCAAAAGGACTATCCGCTGGCGGGATCCCCCTGTCAGGAGCTCTACAAGCAAGGGGCCATCTGTTTCGAGGTGATCGACGAGTCGCAGGAGTATCAACCCTGGCTGGCCGCCGGGCAGACTTATTATGGTCAGCCGCTGTTTGATGCCAGAGGCCAACTTCTGGGCCATCTGGCGCTGCTCTATTCGGCCCCGGCAGATACCAGCAATCTCACCTCGGTGCTCAATACTTTCTCGGTACGGATGGTGGCCGAGCTGGAGCGATTGCAATCAGATGCCCAGATGCGCCTCTCTGCCGTTGCATTCGAGACCCACGAAGGGATCATCATTACGGATCCGGGGTTCAAGATCCTGCGGGTCAACAATGCCTTCAGCCAGATCACCGGCTTTGACTGCCAGTCGGTGCTGGGCCTGCATCTGGAAGAGGATCTCTGGCCCAATCTGGGTGGGCTCGGCTACGAGCTCAATACCCTCAGCCGCTGGCAGGGGGAGACCCAGCGTCGCCATGTCGATGGTCACACCTATCCCCAGTGGGAGATAGTGACGCCGGTGCAGGATGAGAAGGGGGTGATCAGCCACTTTGTCATCTGCTTCGAGGATATCTCCGAGCGCAAGGCGGCCGAGCGGCGCATCCAGGATCTCGCCTATTACGACGAGCTGACCGGATTGCCCAATCGCCGTCAGTTGCATGAGACCCTGGTGCAGACCTTCAACGAGGCGACCCGCGACGGTCTGATTGGCGCGCTGCTCTTTATCGATCTCGACCACTTCAAGACCATCAACGACTCCCTCGGCCACGCCACCGGCGACTGGCTGCTCAAGGAGGTCGCCGCCCGTCTCAAACGGTTGGTGCGACAGGGGGATTGTCTGGCCCGCCTCGGTGGTGACGAGTTTGTTCTGTTGCTGCCATCGCTCTCGGCCAGCCCGCCCCAGGCGGAGATGCAGGCCGATATCATTGCCGAGCGGCTTATCACCGAGATTGCCGCTCCTTATACCTATGTGGGGCAGGTGCTGCATATCGGTGCCAGCGTCGGCATTACCCTGTTTCCGGATCGGGAGCAGGGGGTCGATGATCTGCTCAAGCAGGCGGATACCGCCATGTATCAGGCCAAGTCCGCTGGCCGCAAGACCCGTCGCTTCTTCGATGCCTCGATGCAGCAGCAGGCGGATCGCCGTCTGCTCATTCACAACGAATTGCGCAACGCCCTCAGCCAGCAAGAGCTGACCCTCTACTATCAGCCCCAGCATATGGTCGATGGCGGCGATATCATCGGTGTCGAGGCGCTCATTCGCTGGCAGCCGGCCGGTCGCTCGCTGGTCTCGCCGGCCGAGTTTATTCCCATTGCCGAGGAGACGGACCTGATTGTCGATATCGGCAACTGGGTGCTGCACGAGGCGTGCGCCCAGTATGTGCTGTGGGAGGAGAACGGCATCCACATTCCGCAGATCTCGGTCAACGTCAGTGCCAAGCAGTTCCATGCCACCGATTTTGTCGAGCGGATCCACGATGTGCTGGCGCAAACCGGCATGGATCCGGCCTGCCTCAATCTGGAGATCACCGAGTCCGTGGTGCTGGGTCATGCAGAGGACACCATCAGCAAGATGACCGAGCTCAAGGAGCTCGGCATCAGCTTTGCCATCGACGATTTTGGCGCCGGTTACTCCTCTCTGAGCTACCTCAAGCGGCTGCCTGCCGATGAGCTCAAGATCGACCGCTCATTCATTCAGGACATCCCGAAAGATGGCGACAACATGGCCATCGTCGAGGCGGTGATCGCCATGGCGCGACATATGGGATTCAACGTCACAGCGGAAGGGGTGGAGTCCCGTCAGCAACTGGAGTTTCTCAAGGCGCAGGGGTGCAGTTTCTATCAGGGCTATCTCGCCTCCAAGCCGCTGCCGGTGCCCTATCTGGAGAAATATGTACAGCGGCTGACCAGACCGGAGCAACTGCGCGAAATGCAGCTGAGTGAGGCAGAAAAATAGTCCCTGCTCCCCGCTGTAGCGCTGCCCGGCAACGGGTAGAATGAGAGGCAGTAGACCCACCGCCACCGGGCGGTGTATTGCCCTCAATGGAGATGTTCAGTGAAAGCTGTATGGGGAATTGTTTTGTCGGCGCTGTTTGTGCCGACCCTGATGGCGCAGACTGCCGACCAGACGCTCTACCGTCAGGCGTATGACGCCGTACGGGCCAATGATCAGGCCCGTTTCCAGCAAATTCGTGCCCGTTTGACCCATTACCCCCTGCTCCCTTACCTCGATTACTATCAGCTCGCCTTTCGTCCGGGGGCAGCCGATTACAACGATGTGACTCGCTTTATCCGCCAGCATGGGGATACTCCCCAGTCCAACCGGCTGGAGCGCAGTTATCTGACCTATCTGGCCCAGAGCCAGCAGTGGTCGCAGTTCCTGCGCTTCTATCCGGCCAAGCCGAGCTCCACCGACCTGCTCTGCATGCACTATCAGGCGCTCTATTACACCGGCAAGCAGAAAGAGGCGTTGCAGGGGGCTGGCAAGATCTGGATGAGCGGTCAATCCCGTCCGGATGCCTGCTCACCGCTGTTCCAGCTGTGGCAGGCATCCGGTCAGCGAACCCAGGAGAAGATCTGGCAGCGGATGACGCTGGCGTTCGAGGCGGAAAACCCCAATCTGATCCGCCACCTTGGCGCGACCCTGGGTAGCGGCTTGCAAAGCTATGGCGATCAGATGGTGACCCTGTTCGAGCAGCCAGCCAAGGCGATGAACCCGGCCTATTTCAGCAGCAATCCCTATTCCCGCAAGCTGCTCTCCCTCGGTTTGACCCGCTATGCCAATCAGGAGCCTGAGTCGGTGCTGCGCCAGCTTGCGCTATTTCGCAGCCGTTTCGGCCTGACCCAGGCCGAGGTGAAACCGGTAGAGCGTGCCATTGCCCGCCGCCTGCTGCTGGATCGCTCCATTGCCCAGCGTAGCTGGGTCGACAGCACGGTGAAAAAGCTGGCGGATCCCGACATTACCGAGCTGCGGGCGCGACTGGCCATCTGGGAGCAGGATTGGCGTGGCCTCTCCGGCTGGGTGAAGATGATGCCGATGGCCCGTCAGAAAGAGGATCGCTGGCGCTACTGGATGGCGCGCTCCCTTGAAGTGCAGGGGCAGCAAAAACCGGCGCGGGATCTCTATCTGGAGACCGCCAACCTGCGCGGTTTCTACGGCTTTATGGCCGCCCAGCGCACCGGGGTGCCTTATCGCATCAAGAACCAGAGCGTCAAGCATGTACCGGATTGGCGCACGGCCAGTCAGCGCTGGCCCTTCCTGTTGCGGGTGCGCGAGCTGCTGTCGATGAACGAGATTGCAGCGGCCCGCTCGGAGTGGATCCACAACATGGATCGCAATCCGGTGGCCCAGCGCATCGAGTTTGGCCATATCGCCCTCAATCAGGGCTGGCACGAGCTGGCCATTCTCGCCAGCATTCGCGCCGAAGCGTGGGATGCCCTCGACCTGCGCTTCCCGCTGCCGCTCAAACGCACCTTCTCCCAGATGGCGCAAGAGCGCACCATGAACACCAGTTTGCTCTATGCCATATCCCGTCAGGAGAGTGCCCTCTATCCGCTGGCCCAGTCGCCGGTGGGGGCGCGCGGTCTGATGCAGTTGATGCCTGCTACTGCCAAAGAGACTGCCGGCAAGCTGGGGGTGCCCTATCGCAACGAGCAGCAACTGTTTGATCCGACGATGAATATTCGTCTGGGGAGCGCCTATCTCAAGCGCTTGCTGGATGTCTATGACGGCAACCGGATCCTGGCGGCGGCCGCCTACAACGCCGGGCCGGGACGGGTAAAACGCTGGCGAGAGCAGAGTGACAACAAGCCGATGGACGTGTGGGTCGAGAGTATCCCCTACAAGGAGACCCGCAACTACGTACAAAACGTGTTGTCGTTCGATCTCATTTATCAGCACAAGCTGCAGCAGCCGCTGCGCTTCATGTCGGATCGGGAGCTCAATCACGCCTATTGAGTCGGGGGCCGCCAGCCGGCCCCTGTTTTCAAATTTCCCTGCTGCCGGGTATCATCGGGTAAGGTTTTGTTACCAAAGGAAACATGCCTGGTGACCTGGCTCCGGGAATTGCATCAGGCCGCAGGGTATACTCGGGCGTCGGCACCGACAGGTTCCCCCACAATAAAGGAATGGATAGTGGCAACGATTAAAGACGTTTCTCAGCTGGCAAATGTGTCTATCTCCACCGTGTCGCGGGTTATCAACAACACGGCACAGGTAGCACCGGAAAAGCGTGAGGCCGTACTGGCGGCCATGAAGGAACTGAATTTTCGACCCAACAGTTTTGCCCAGGCACTGGTCAGCAAGCGTTCGAACTGCATTGGCGTGCTGGTTGGCGACCTCTGCGGCGGCCCCTTCTTTGCCCAGATGATGCGTGGCATCGAAACCATGGTCGATCAGGCCAACAAGTTCACCATCGTCATGTCTGGCAACCATGATATCGCGCGCGAGCGTCACGCCATTCAGGCGCTGCTGCAGCGCCAGTGCGATGCGCTGATCCTCCACAGCAAGGCGCTTCCGGACGAGGAGCTGAGCGAGCTGGCGGCTGGCTCTACCCCCATCGTGTTTATCAACCGTCAGGTACCGGGCTTTGAGGATCGCTGCGTCTGGCTCGATAACCAGGCGGGGATCACCACCGCGTGCCAGCACTTGCTGGATGCTGGTCATCGCAACATCGCCTTTATCACCTCCGATGATGAAGAGTTTGTCGATGGTCAGCAGCGGATGGCCGGTTACACCCAGACTCTGGCCAGAGCCGGGATCGCCTTTGATCCTGCTCTCGTCAGCCGCGCCTTTGCCGACGAAAATGGCGGCTATGTGGCGATGAGTGAACTGCTGGCGCGCGGTGTCGAGTTCACTGCCGTGCTCGGTTTCAACGACGGCATGGTGGCGGGGGCGATCTCTTGCCTGCTGGAGCGGGGTTACAAGATCCCGCAGCAGGTGTCAGTGGTGGGGTTCGACGATATCCCCTACGCCCGCTACATCTATCCCAAGCTCACCACGGTTCGCTACCCCATCGAGGAGATGGGCAGCCGCGCTGCCGAGTTGGCGCTGCGCCTGCTCGATCACAAGCCTGTGGACGGCCTGGCGCTCAAGTTTGAAGCCCAGTTGGTGGAGCGTGAGTCAGTCGCCTGACGTGCGTTCAAACAGTGTGGCCCCATCGGGGCCACACTGTTTTCTGCGTTATCTGAATAATCCGCCATTTATCCCGCCAAGGCGATCCGCTGCTGACGGCGTGCCTCCACCCCTTCTGCCACCATATCGAGCAGCTGCCTTGTCTGTTCCCAGCCGATGCAGCTATCGGTGAGCGACTGGCCGTAGCGCAGCGGTTTGCTGCCGATATCCTGACGCCCTTCGCAGATAAAACTTTCCACCATGATGGCGGCGATGGCATGGCTACCAGCGCCCAGCTGGTCGGCGATATCTCGGGCAGCCAGCAGCTGGCGGGCATGCTGCTTCTGGCTGTTGCCGTGGCTGCAATCGATCATCAGCCGGGGTGACAGATGATGCTGGCGCAGCAAGTCTCCAGCCTCTGCAACATGACAGCTCTGATAGTTGGGCTGCTGGCCACCGCGCAGGATCAGGTGGCAGTCGGGGTTGCCATGGCTGCGCACCAGTGCCAGCTGGCCATCACCGGAAGGTTGGGTATAGAGGTGGGCTGCCCGGCTGGCGAGGATCGCCTCGACCGCGATCCGGATATTGCCATCGGTGCCGTTTTTAAAACCGATGGGGCAGGGGAGAGCGGAGGCTAGCTGGCGGTGGAGCTGGGATTCGGTGGTGCGAGCACCGATGGCGCCCCAGCTGATGAGGTCCCCCAGATAGAGCATGCTGGTGAGATCGAGAAATTCGGTGGCACAGGCGAGCCCTTCCTGTCCAAGGGTCAACAGTAACTCCCTGGCCTGGGATAGGCCCTTTTCCAGTCGATCGCTGCCATCGAGGTCGGGATCGAAGATAAATCCCTTCCAGCCGAGCGTTGTGCGCGGCTTCTCGAAATAGGTGCGCATCACCAGTTGCAGCTGATCCCCGTATTGGCCCTGCAGTTCGGCCAGCCGGCCACCATAGTCGCGGGCGGCTGCCGGATCGTGAATGGAGCAGGGGCCGATCACCAGCAGCAGGCGGTCGTCCTCTCCCTGCAAAATATGACGGGCAAGCTGGCGGCTGCGCGCTATCTGACGGGCGAGTCGGGGAGGGACGGGGTGATCTTGCAGCAACTCATCCGGTGTGGGCAGGGTGGCAAGGGGTGAAGCATTCAGAAGTGAGGTGAACATGAGCGATCCTTATGGCAATGGAAACCTGCATGCTCATTGCTGTCCAGTGGGGATTTTCCCCTTATTGTGTCGGGCAATGCAGCGCGGGCAAGAGGCCCGCGCTGTTGGCTTGATGAGCTTTAGAAGCGGGCCGAGCCACTGATGTAGTAGCTGCGACCCGGTTCCACGTTCTGGAAGATGGGGTCTTTCTCTTGCAGGCGCACATCGGTCAGGTTGGTGATACCGACCCGCAGATCAAAGTTGCTGGTGACCTTGAAGCCGGTGCCCAGATCGAAGGTCTGATAGCTGGGCAGCTTGTGCAGCACTACGGCCTTGTTGACGGTCTGCTCCGCATACTGGGTGCCGGTGTAGGTGGTGCCAACGAAGGCGTTGACCCGCTCGGTAGCCTGCCAGGTTAGCTTGGCGTTGGCCTTGTGCTCCGGCCGTTCGGGCAGGACCTGACCCTGATCGCCTTCCGCTTTCAGGTAGGTGTAGTTGGCACCCAGATTGATGTCGTCGGTCAGATCGAGCCTGCCGGTCAGCTCCAGCCCTTTGGTGGTGGCCTTCTCCAGGTTGTACCAGGTGCGGTCAGTGGAGTTCGGCAGCTGTTTGAAGGTGAGCATGTCGTCGATATCGGAGTAGAACAGGGTGGCGCTGGTCTCCCAGATCCCTTGCCCTGCGATGACGCCCAGCTCGTAGTTGGTGCTGGTTTCCGGCTTGACCTTGTCACTGCCATAGATACGGCAGCTGCCGCCGCAGCTCTCGATGCTGTAGCCGTTGGAGTACTGGTGCGGTGCCGGCGCCTTGAAGGCCTGGCTGACACCGCCCTTGACGGTCACCACATCGTTCAGTTCGTACACCAGATAGCCGCGCGGGGTGAAGTGACTGCCGTAGATCTCGTGGTGATCGTAACGGCCACCCAGAGTCAGGGTCAGGCTGTCGGTCAGGCCGATCTCGTCCTGAGCAAACAGTGCCTCCTGTGAGTGACTCTCCTTGCCGCCGATATCCTTGTAGCTCACCGCATCCACCAGCTCCCGATCCAGATATTCGCCACCCAGCGTCAGGTAGTGGTTGGCCAGCGCCAGATTGGTGTAGCCCTTGAGGGTGAAGGTGTTCTCCTCCAGTTCGCGCTGCTGCGGGGCCGAGTAGCTGGTATTGAAATCGTCGATTTGGGAGGTCTCGTAGTTGGCCATGACGGTGGTGTCACCCCAGCTCCAGTTCCCCTTGTGAGTCAGACCAAACAGGTTGCGATCGTTTTGCTGCTGGCGGCTGTGCACCTTGTTGCCGGTCTTGCGGAAGATATCGAGGGGGCGCTCATCCTGGTTGTAGAGATAGTCAAACTCGAAGCGCTGCTGCTCATCCACCAGCCAGCTCAGGGTGGAGGCAAAGTTGCGGGTCTGCTTGGCTTCGATGAGCGGGATGCCATCGGCCGCTTCGGGCGGAGTCCAGGCCTGACGGTCGTACACTTCGCCATTCATCCGGATCAGCAGGTTGTCGGTCAGTGGGCCGGTAAAGCCCAGGTTGGTTCTGTGCTGATCGCCACCATCCTTGCCTTCAATGGCCTTGAAGTCGGCATCCGCCGCCCCTTGCCAGGTTTTGCCCGGCTGCTTGGTGATGATGTTGATGACACCGCCGATGGCATCGGAGCCGTAAAGTGCCGACATGGGGCCACGGATCACCTCGACCCGCTCGATCATGCCAAGGGGTACCGGGGTATTGTCGAAGTTGCCGCCGCGCCACAGGGCATTGGAGGAGGAGAGGCGTTTGCCATCCACCAGCACCAGCGTGTATTTGCCCGACATGCCGCGAATACCGATATCGCTGCGGCCATTGGTGTCGGTCTCGGCCTGGATGCCCACTTCGTGGCGCAGCAGGTCGGCAAGGTCATTGACCGGTGCGGCCTTGATCTGCTCGGCACTGATAACCGAGATGGAGGCGGGTGCCGAGCGGGTATTGTGCGCCGTGGTGGTGACAGTGATCACCTCATCGGCTTGAGGCACGTTATTGGCGGCGATCGCTTGCTGGGTCAGCAGGGTGACGATGGTGGTGGCCAGCAGGCTGGGGGCAATAAAACGGGAGGTTGAGGATTTCATTATTTACATCTTCCATAACATTCAAATGATAAGCGTTATCATTATCAAGTTGAATTTGCTCCGATCGCAACTCTTTTTTATCGGCGATGTTCGGTTTCGTTCGCCCCTCTCTTTTGACTAAAAAGAAGTTAATGAAATTGATTCTCATTTGTGTTGATCGTTTTTTCACTCCTTGTTAGGATGCCGCTCACCCTGCGATGTAGTGAGTCAAATGACTCACATTTTGTCGTTTCAGGTAGTGATTCATTCCAAGGAGTAGCACCGTCATGTGTGACCATGCACTGGAAGAAGAGTGGCCCGCCGCAACGGCCGGGCTGGATAAAGTGTGCTGTTTTGCCAGCGGTGACAGGGTATTGGTTGCTTCCGGTATCCACGACAGTTTTACCGGCATCCCACCGGAGAAGCTGCTCGCCCATCTACGTCAGTTGCGCCAGCAGGGGATGGACAATCCCATCGCCATCGGCGCCATTCCGTTTGATACCCAATCCCCCTGGCATCTGGTGATCCCGGCGCAATCGCAATGGGTCGCAAGGGATGCCCTGTTGCCCGCCCGCTGTTGTCAGCTCCGTGGCGAGGTGAGCGAAGTGACCGGCTCAGCCCACTATCAGGGGGCGGTGCGGGCGGCACTGCAGCAGTTCAGCGAGGGTCAGCTCGAGAAGGTAGTGCTGTCGCGCGCCATCGATGTGCAGAGCGCAGAGCAGACTTCCCCTGCACACGCCTATGGCTCCCTGCTGGCACAGAATCCGGGCGCCTATGTGTTTCAGATCCCGCTGCCGGAGGGGGAGACCCTGCTTGGCGCCAGCCCGGAGTTGTTGGTGTCACGCAGCGAGATGGCGGTGGTGAGCAATCCGCTGGCGGGCTCCCGTCCGCGCCCCGCTTTTCCTGATCAACCGGCGGCCAGTGCCGAGCTGCTGGAGGCGCAGAAAGATCGCTATGAACATGCGCTGGTAGCCGATGCGGTCGCTGCGGCCCTCTCTCCCTTCTGCCGCGAGTTGGACGTCCCCCTGGAGCCGCAGGTGATCGCGACTCCTACCATGTGGCACCTCTCGACCCGTATCGCCGGGCGGCTCCATGAACCCTCTCCCGTGCTGGCACTGGCGCTGGCACTGCACCCGACGCCAGCGGTGTGCGGCACGCCGCTCTCGGCTGCGCGTCATGCCATCGCCCGGCTTGAGGGGTACGATCGCCGCTTCTATTGTGGCGCCGTCGGCTGGATGGATGCCGATGGCAATGGCGAGTGGGTGGTTACCATCCGCTGTGGCGTACTGGCCGGCAGGCAGCTGCGGCTCTATGCCGGCGCCGGGGTGGTGGTGGGCTCCTCGCCGGAAGCGGAGTGGCAGGAGACCGCCGCCAAGCTCGGCACCATGCTGCGCGCCTTCGGCCTCGAAAGCCGGGAGCCGGAGGTGACAACATGAAGCCGCTGGTGCCCTTTACCCCCTGGCCTGCAGAGCTGGCGGCCCACTACCGGGCACAAGGTTGGTGGCGCGGACAACCGCTCACTGCCCTGCTCGATGACACTGCCGAACGTTATCCCGAGCGCACGGCCCTGATCTGCGG
>NZ_QAJD01000171.1:0-11759 GCF_003061465.1 Aeromonas sp. HMWF017 | reverse complement strand
CTTTTTTATATGGCTTGCTTAGAAGCCTGAGCCCGGTTGCTGCAAAAATACCGCCTCTTTCGGTGTGCTGGTGCGACCCAGAATGTCGTTGCGGTGGGGGAAGCGGCCAAAGCGTTCGATGATCACCTGATGGCGGCGGGCAAAGTCGGCAAAGCCCGCGAAGGTTGCTTGCGCCGGTGTGCCAGCCTGCTCGGCAGCCAGTGCCTCGAACAGCGCCACACTTCTGGCCTGTTGTTCGCGGGATTCGGCATGTTCCAGCGGCAGATAGAAGAAGACCCGCTCCAGTGGCGAGAGGGATTTGTCCGCCCCGATGGATAGCCCTTTCAGGCAGAGATCCCTTGCCAGCGGATCCTGGGCAAAGGCCGCAGGCGTGCCACGACGGATATTGCGCGGCAGCTGGTCGAGCAGCAGGATCAGCGCCAGCCGACCGCTGGGGAGATCGGCCCAGTGGGCGAGACTGCCCTTGGCTGCCGCCTCTGCCAGCTCGCCAAAGCGGCTGGCCAGCAGGGCATCCGTTTTGCTGTTTTTTCCCCACCAGAGCGGGGCTTGCCGTGTGGCCCGCAGGACATCATCGGCTTCGTCGCCAAACCAGAGAGCGAGCAGAGGTTGCCAGGGTTGCATGGGAACTCCTTGAGGTGATTCAGAGGGAACCAGGAACAAATGGCTCAGGGGTGCTGCCGAAACGGCGGCTTCTCGTTACACTGTGCCATCTTTTGCCCGAAAGACGTAACCCCGATGGCGAGCACCGGATTCTTGGCTCGGCCGATGATGGCCTGCGATCGCCATGAGGTGGTCCTGTTGACCTTGGTGGTTATCGGGACGTACACCTCTCTCCCGGGGTTGTTCTCACTGATATAAGGAATCTTTGATATGGCCGGAACCAGTTTGTTGGCTCTGCTCGACGATATCGCCAGCGTGCTTGATGACGTGGCGCTGATGACCAAGATGGCGGCCAAGAAGACCGCCGGGGTGTTGGGGGATGATCTGGCCCTCAACGCGGAGCAGGTTTCCGGAGTGCGTGCCGAGCGGGAGCTGCCGGTGGTGTGGGCGGTGGCCAAGGGCTCATTTCGCAACAAGCTGATTCTGGTGCCCGCCGCCATCGCCATCAGTGCCCTGGTGCCCTGGCTGATCACGCCACTCTTGATGCTGGGAGGTACCTACCTCTGCTTTGAAGGGGCCGAGAAGCTGGCCCACAAGTTCCTGCCCCATGAGGCGAGTGAAGGTGAGGCACACACTGCTCCTATTCCCGATGATCTGGTGGCCTTCGAGCAGCAGAAGGTAAAGGGAGCGATCCGCACCGATTTTATTCTCTCTGCCGAGATCATCGTCATCGCCCTTGGCACGGTACAGGGAGCAAGCCTCGCGCTGCAGCTCTCGGTAGTGGCGGGCATCGCCCTGCTGATGACCATCGGGGTCTACGGGTTGGTGGGGCTGATCGTCAAGCTCGATGACATCGGTCTGCATCTGCTGCACAAGCCCGATGGCAGCACCCTGCGCCGCGCGGTGGGGCAGGGACTGTTGGTGACGGCTCCTCGTCTGATGCACCTGCTGGCACTGGTCGGCACCATTGCCATGTTTATGGTGGGTGGTGGCATTCTGGTGCATGGCTGGCCTTTTGCCCATCACCTGATTGAAGGCGCAGCCGCTGTTGTCGCCACCCTGCCCACAGTAGGGGCCGTACTGGCGGCGGTGACGCCGACCCTGCTCAACGCCGTGGCCGGTGTGGTGGCGGGTCTGCTGCTGGTTGCCGTGATGACGCTGGTGAGCCGTCTTGCCCCGGCCAAGGGATAAGCGAGCTTGCGGGCTATTGTCTCTTTTTTCCTCTCTTCATTTTTTGGCCTTCGGGTTGCCCGGTTTCGGACTTGCTGCCCACAGGTCTGTTGCGCCTCCCGATAAAGGCCTTTGCGAGAAGCTATGTATCAACAACAGTGGAATAACGACCATATCTACCCGGGCCTCGACAGCACCGAGCTGGAAGCGGACATGCGCGCAGCCCGCCACGCGCTGGAAGAGCTGGCCAGCTATATGGCAGGTCTGGACGAGGTGCGCGGCGATGACGCTGCGCTGCAGGATTTTTTGCGGGAAGTGCGGCTGCGCGCCCGTGATATTCGCCATATCGGCTGGAACGTCGCCATTCTGGCGGCGTGTCGCGGCAGTCAGGATGCGCGGGATCCGCAGGCCAAACAGCTGGCGTCCCGTGCCCGCGCCCTTAATGCCGATCTGTTCAAGACGCTGGCGCCGGTGGACGATCTGATGCTGGCGTTGTCGGAAGAGGAATTCGCCGCGCTGATGGTGGATCCGCTGCTCGGTGAAGAGGCGTACCGCCTGCGCCATGAGCGTCGTTTACAGGATCAGCGCCTGCCGGTGGCGGCGGAGCAACTGGTGATCGGCCTTGGCACAGATGGCTTGCACGCTTGGGGCAACCTCTACAACGATCTGGTGGGCAAGATCCGCTTAACCATTGATGGCCGCGAGATGGGGCTGGCCGAGGCGAGCAATCTGCTCTCCAGCCCGGTGGGGGCCCTGCGTCTGGAAGCCTTTGATGCCATCAGCGCCGGTTGGGAAGGGGAGCAGGAGACGGTTGCCTCCATCCTCAATGCCCTCAACGGCTGGCGGCTGGAGCTGGCCCGTCAGCGTGGCAAAACCCGTGTGCTCGATGCGCTGGATCTCTCCTGCCACCAGAGCCATATCGAGCGCGCCACCCTCGATGCCCTGATGAGCGAAACCTGGCGGGCCCGTGGGCTGGGTCAGCGCGCCCTGGGGCTGATGGCTGCGCGGCTCGGACTCGACGAGCTGGGGCCTGAGGATCTCTTTGCGCCGCCTCCGGCCGCCAGCAGCCGCGACATTCCTTTTGATGAGGCGATCGCGCTGATTGCCGATGCCTTTAGCCGTTTCGATCCCGAGATGGGGGAATTTGCCCGCATGATGGCCGAGAAGGGGTGGATTGATGCGGCGCCTACGCCAAATCGCCGCACCGGTGCCTACTGCACCAAGTTTGCTGCGCCGGTGGAGCCGCGGGTCTTTGTCACCTATGCCGGTACCATGGACAATGTCATTACGCTGGCCCATGAGCTGGGCCACGCCTGGCACAACTGGGTCATTCGCGATCTGCCGATGAGCCAGCGCAGCTACCCCATGACGCTGGCGGAGACCGCCTCCATCTTTGCCGAAACCCTGGTGCGCAGCGCCCTGTTCGAGCAGGCACAAAGCCCGGAAGAGAAGCTTGCCATCGCCTGGGCGGAGGCCGATGGCGCAGCCACCTTCCTGGTCAATATCCCGGCTCGCTTCGATTTCGAGCAGGCCTTGGTGGCCGAGCGAGTGCAGGGCTATGTGCCCGCAGAGCGGCTCAAGGCGCTCACCGACGAGGCGTGGGGACGCTGGTATGAGGGGAGCCTGACCCGCTATCACCCCATGTTCTGGGCGGCCAAGGCGCACTTCTCCATTGCGGGGCTGGGCTTTTACAACTACCCCTATCTGTTTGGTTATCTGTTCAGCCTCGGGGTCTATCAGCAGTTGATGAGCCGCAAGGCGGCGGGGGAAGAGGGCGTTGCCGAGGCGTATCGCGCCTTGCTGCGCGATACCGGCCGGATGAGCGCCGAAGATCTGGTGGCGAAACATCTGGGGCAAGATATCCGTGAGGCCGCCTTCTGGCAGGGGAGTCTGGCACAGGTAGCGCAGGCGGTGGAACGCTTCGAACAGCTGCCAGCCTGATGGGTTGAGTGGCGATGTGAACAACAGGCCCCGGACAGTCTCGCTGTCCGGGGCCTGTTTGTTATGCCTGCTCCTGCTCCGGTTTGATGGGACCAACGAACAGAGGACGGGTCTGGTGACTCAGATCAGGCTGATAGCCGTTGAAGAAGAGGTTGAGCAGCACCGAGCTGATGGTGGCCAGCAGGATACCGCTATGAAAAAGCGGTTGTAGCTGCGCCGGAAGCTGTTGGAAAAAATTCCCGGAGACCGTCGGGATCATGCCAATTCCGAGACTGATGGCGACGATATAGAGGTTGTGGCGGTTGCTGTTGTAATCGGTGCGCGCCAGGATGCGAATGCCGGTGGCCAGCACCATACCGAACATCACGATACCGGCGCCCCCCAGCACGAAGGGCGGGATGGAGGCGACCAGAACCGACATCTTGGGGATGAGGCCAAAGGCGAGCAGGATCCCCCCCGACATCACGCAGACCCAGCGACTCGATACCCCGGTCACGCTCACCAGACCGATATTCTGGGAAAAGGAGGTGTGGGGGAAGCTGTTGAATATCCCACCAATAATGGTGCCGATGCCATCCACCCGCAGCCCGCGCACGATATCACCGCGCCTGGCCGGATGGCCGACGATGTCGCCAAGGGCCAGAAACATCCCCATCGACTCGATAAAGGTGATGAGCATGATCACCGTCAGAGTGGCGATGGAGATGGGATCGAAGGTGGGCCAGCCGAAGGCGAAGGGCACTATGGGGGCAAACCAGGCCGCCTCGCCGAGGCCATCCAAGCTTACTTCGCCCATGGCGATGGCCACCACGAAACCGAAGATGATCCCGAGCAGCACCGAGATATTGCTGAAAAAGCCCTTGGTGAAGCGGGTCACCAACAGGATAAAGACGAGCACCAGGAAGCTGGTGCCGATATAGCGCAGGCTGCCATATTCCGGATTACCCTTGCCCCCCGCCATCCAGTCGATCCCCACCTGCATAATGCTGATCCCGATGGAGGTGATAACCACTCCGGTCACTACGGTGGGGAAGAGCGGCATCAACCTACCTATCAGCGGCACCAGCAGGGTCGAGATGATACCGGCTGCAATGGTGGCGCCGAAGATGCCCGTCAGCCCCAGATCCGGGTTGGCTCCGATGGCCAGCATCGGCATCACGGCGGCAAAGGTGACCGACATGATGACCGGCAGCCGGATCCCGGCAAAGCGGCCAATCCCGACACATTGCAGCAGGGTGACGATGCCGCAGCAGAAGAGATCCGAACTGATAAGGTAGGAGATTTGATCCTTGGGCAGCCCCAGACTGCCGCCAATCACCAGCGGCACCGCCACGGCGCCGGCGTACATCACCAGCACATGTTGCAGGCCCAGGGTAAATAGTTGGCCCATGGGGAGTATGCGCTCCACTTCATCCACCGGGCGCTTGCGCGCACCCGGTCGGGGGGAGGGGGGATTGGTCTCGTTCATGAACAGATCACTCCTTGAAGCCCGTGCAACTGCTGCAGGCAAGATAGTGAAAGCCGCAGCTTTCCCGGTCATTGATCTCGTGTATTGACAGAGGTGCCAGATCCCTCGGCAGTAGTGAGAGGGATCCGGTGCAGCACGGGTCAGTGCACAAAACATGCACAATGCCGCTCACGAGAGAAAACGTTTGGCGATAACGCCTTGTTTTTGCGGGATGAGTCACATACCGGTCAGATAAGTGTCCGGCTGTTGGCAGGGGAAGGAGGTGGGGGCATCTCAGATTGGTAAGGGGTTTATCATTATCGGTCTGGCGATCTCACTTTGATAGCCGGGCACCATAACGTTGCTCGCAATGTGCCCCTCTGCATGTGACGGCGCTCGCGGGCCGCAGGGCGCAATCGGGGGCGGGGGCGTGATCCAAAGCAAGAAAGTTGGATGTTTTGGTGGCGCACGGGGCCGCCGCTGGGGTAGTTTCGATAAAACCGACACAGATCCTGAGGTCTTATCCATGATCATCTATCTGCATGGCTTTGATGCCACCAGCCCAGGCAATCACGAGAAAGTGCTGCAGTTGCAGTTTATTGATGATGATGTGCGTTTCGTGCACTACAGCACGGTTCACCCCCGTCATGATATGAGCCATCTGCTCAAGGAAGTGAAAAAACAGCTCGATATGAGTACCGATCCCAAACCGCTGATCTGCGGCGTGGGTCTTGGTGGCTACTGGAGCGAGCGGATCGGCTTTCTGTGCGGCATTCGCCAGGTGATCTTCAACCCCAACCTCCATCCGGAAGAGAACATGCAGGGCAAGATCGACCGGCCGGAAGAATATGACGATATCGGTACCAAGTGTGTAACTGAATTTCGTAAGAAAAATTCAGGAAACTGCCTGTGTATCCTTTCCGTTCAGGATGAAGTGCGCGATAATCGGGACACTGAACGTGAATTGAAGAACTATTACGACATCGTGTGGGATGAGCGCGAGACTCATAAGTTCAAAAATATCTCGCATCATCTGCAGCGGATGAAGGCCTTCAAAGAAGCCTGATCCATCACGTCGACCGATTTCGTTTTAGGGAGCCAATGGCTCCCTTTCGTTTTGAGGAACCGAGGAAAATCATCATGATGAATATTGTCGTTGTAGGCGGCGGCGCCGGTGGCCTGGAGCTGGCCACCAGTCTGGGTCGCAAGCTTGGCAAGAAGAACAAGGCCAAGATCACTCTGGTCGATCGCAACCGCACCCACCTGTGGAAACCCCTGCTGCACGAAGTGGCCACCGGCTCCATGGATGCTGGCATCGATGCCCTGAGCTACCAGTCTCACGCCAAGAACCACGGTTTCGACTTCCAGCTCGGCACCCTGACCGACATCAAGCGTGACGATAAACGCATCGTGCTGGCCCCGATCCACGACGACAATGGCGACATCGTGGTCAACGAGCGCGAACTGCCCTACGACTATCTGGTGATGGCCATCGGTTCTGTCTCCAACGACTTCAACACCAAGGGCATCAAGGATCACTGTATCTTCCTCGATAGCCCCTCCCAGGCGCACCGTTTCCACAACAGCATGATGAACCGCTTCCTGCAGTTCGCCACCGAATATAAGCCGGGCGACAAGGTGAAGATTGCCATCGTCGGCGGCGGTGCCACCGGCGTCGAGCTCTCTGCCGAGCTCTACAACGCGGTCGAGCAGCTCTACGCCTACGGCTTCAAGAACCTCACCACCGACAGCCTGAAGGTGACCCTGGTGGAAGCGGGCCCGCGCATTCTACCGGCTCTGCCGGAGCGCATCAGCGGCGCCGCCCATCAGGAGCTGGTCAAGCTGGGTGTGGATGTGCGTACCGCCACCATGATCACCGAAGCGACTGCCGAAGGTCTGCACACCAAGGATGGCGAGCTGATTGAAGCTGACCTGATGGTGTGGGCGGCAGGCATCAAGGCGCCTGACTTTATGAAGGATATCGCCGGTCTTGAGACCAACCGCATCAACCAGCTGGTGGTGAAAGAGACCCTGCAGACCACCCGTGACGAGAACATCTTCGTTATCGGTGACTGCGCTGCCTGTCCGCAGCCGGATGGCAAGTTTGTGCCGCCGCGCGCCCAGTCTGCCCACCAGATGGCCAGCCAGGCATTCAAGAACATTCTGGCCAAGATGAACGGCGGCGAGATGAAGCCCTACCTCTACCACGACCACGGTTCGCTGGTGTCCCTCAGCCGCTTCTCCACCGTGGGCAGCCTGATGGGCAACCTGATGCGCGGCTCCATGATGGTTGAGGGCTACATTGCCCGTCTGGTTTACATCTCCCTCTACCGGATGCACCAGATCGCCCTGCATGGCTATGTCAAGACCGGCCTCATCATGCTGGTGGGTCGCATCAACCGGGTACTGCGCCCGACCCTGAAGCTGCACTAAGCCAAGGTTTGACAGAATTCGGAATACCAAAAGGAGAGGCGATGGCCTCTCCTTTTTTATGGGCGCAGATCAGGAAAGAGAGCGTTACTTGCCCAGATAGGTACGGTCGAAGAAGGTATTGACCCAGTGAGGGCGGTAGATGGCCAGCACCGTCATCGCCATGCCGTTGAGCAGAGCTTCGGGGAACAGCAGCAGTGGCCAGATGGAGAGGTAATCCGCCGTGATGGTGTGCCAGGGGTAGCTGTCACTTAGCCCCATCAGCAACGCACTGGCGGCCACCTTGACCGAGATGGTGATGGCGCCGCCGAGAAAGGCGGCCACGAAGATATAGACAAAGAGATGGCGCGGCAGCCAGGCCCAGCTGGCCAGAAACAGCAGCCAGCTGGTGGCTACCGGCAGGGCGATGCCCACCAGCGCTTGCCAGCCAAAATCGGCAAGATTGGTGACACCGAAGTAACTGAGCACCAGCAGGGTCAGACAGGGGGCTAGCAACGCCAGCCGCCAGCCCAGCAGCAGGGTGAGGGAGGTGAGCCCGAGAAAATGGACCTCCAGCCCCTCATGCAGACCGGCCCTTAGATACCAGAGCGGCACCAGCGCGATGGCGCTGCCCAGCAGCAGGTGCTGATAGAGGGGGTTGTCATGGAGGGTCTGCCACAGGGAGCGGCGCAGGCTGAAGGCCAGCAGTACCAGCCAGATCAGGAGGGCGGCGAGTTGTCCTTCACTCATCTTGTCATCCATTCATGCAGTAGAGTCCGGGCGGCCTTCCCGACCGCCCATAGCAGAGCAGGCTGACGAGTCAGCCTGCTTTTACCATCAATATTTGACGTTGTTGTGGTACTTGCCGAGGATGCCCTTGACCCGTTCCATGGTCTCCTTGCTGGGGGGCTTGATCCCGCTCAGCTCGTACGGGTCTCCCAGCACGTCCCACTTGTGTTTGCCCAGCTCATGGTAGGGGAGCAGCTCCACCTTTTCCACGCTCTCGCCCAGCTCGGCGATGAACTGACCCAGCCCTTCGGCGCTCTCGTCGTCATCGCTCCAGGTCGGTACCACCACGTAGCGGATCCACATGGTCTTGCCTTTGGCTGCCAGATAGCGGGCAAACTCCAGGGTGTATCTGTTGCTGACGTGGGTCAGCGGAATGTGTTTCTCGTCATTGATCTGTTTGATGTCGAGCAGCACCAGATCGGTCTGGTCGAGCAGCTTGTCCACCTGTTCGTCGAGATGACGGACGAAGCCGTTGGTGTCGAGACAGGTGTGGATCCCTTTCTCTTTGCAGGCGGTAAAGAGTTCGGTAATGAAAGCCGGTTGCAGCATGGCTTCACCGCCGGACGCTGTCACGCCACCGCCGGAGGCATTCATGAAGTGGCGATAGCTGGTGATGTCACTCATCAACTCCGGTACGGTCACTTCGCGGCCACCTTCGGTATCCCAGGTATCGCGGTTGTGGCAGTACTTGCAGCGCATCAGGCAGCCTTGCATGAATACGATAAAGCGTATTCCCGGGCCATCGACAGTGCCGCAGGTTTCGACGGAATGGATCCGGCCAACGGTGCCGTGAGCTCCGGCTGGCTGGCTGATTTCAACGGCTGGGATCCGATTAATGACAGACATAAACAACTCCAACGATTCGAGCAGGCCGTTATTTTATTACATAAACCCCTATTGATCCTACACCTTTAGTCCGGCGCCCGGCTGCCAAGCTGCTGCTCCAGCCCCTTGACGGTGAGCGGCCGACTGGTGAGAAACCCTTGATAATGCTGGCATCCCAGCGCTTTGAGGATGGCCAGCTGCGCCTCCTCTTCCACCCCTTCGGCGGTGACGGTAAAACGGAAGACCTGGGCCAGATCGAGTATCGCCTTGACGATGGCTCTGTCCTGTTCGCTGTGTACAAGGGTCTGAATGAAGCTTCTGTCCAGCTTCACCTCGTCGGCGGGCAGATCCCGCAGATAGGCCAGCGACGAGTAGCCGGTGCCGAAGTCATCGATGGAGATGAGGATGCCGAGCTCCTTGAGCTGGCGCATTCTGGCGATACTCTCCTGCCGATTCTCCAATACTACCGATTCGGTCACCTCCAACAGCAGGCGGGAGGGGGGCACACCGGTATCGCACAAGATGTACTCCACCTGTTGTACGAAGCCCTGGGTGTGGAACTGGCGGGCACTGACGTTGACCGACAGATGGGGGATCTGCAGGCCACGGCTGAGCCAGAAGCTGTATTGGGCACAGGCGGTCTTCATCACCCAGTAGCCGATCTCGAGGATCAGGCTGGTCTCTTCGGCGATGGGGATAAACTCCCCGGGCGGCACCATGGTGCCGTCGCTGCGCTGCCAGCGCAGCAGCGCCTCGATACCCGACAGCGAGCCATTGTCGACTCGGTATTGCGGTTGATAGTGGAGTTGCAGCTCGTGGTGACGAAGGGCATCGCGCAGCTCATTGGTGAGGGTCAGCCGGTTCTTCTCATGCTGGGCCATCGCCTCGGTAAAGAAGACGTAGTGGCCCTGACCGGCGCGCTTGGCCATGTGGGTTGCGGTGTCGGCCTGTTGCATCAGGACCAGATGATCCGTCTCGTTGCCGGAGAAGAGGCTGATCCCCACCGAGGCGCTGCAGTGCAGCTTGTGATCGCCGATGTCAAACGGAGTGCGAAACAGCCCCATCAGCTCGCGGGCGAAGTGCTCTGCCAGAATTTTGGCGGTGACCTCGCCTTGTCCCAGCTGGGTAAAGAGCAGGGCAAACTCATCCCCCGAGATGCGCGCCTGCACCAGATTGTCCTGGGGCAGCTCCCTGAAACGCTGCACCACGGCCTGCAGCAGCAGATCGCCGCAGGCGTGACCGAGAGAGTCGTTGATCGACTTGAAGTTGTCGAGATCCACCAGCAGCAGGGCGCCCCACTGGTCGTTGGGGGCGCTCAGGGTCTGCTGCAAAATATGGTTGAGGCTGCGGCGGTTGTGCAGACCGCAGAGATCGTCGTAGTAGGCGAGCTGCTCGATATGTCTGGCCGCCTCTTTTTCCTGGGTGATGTCGTAGAAGCTGCAGATGAAGTGGCTGAGCTCCCCCTGCTCATCCTTGACGCCGTTCACCATCAAGCGCACTGGAAAGAGGTGACCATCCTTGTGCAGGCAGCGCTCTTCCCCGAGCCAGAACTCCTGCTCGTTGACGGTGCGGCTGACATCCTCCTTGAGATGATCCCCGTAGTAGGTGGGACGCAGCTTGCGAATGGAGTGACCGATCACCTCTACCTCGCCAAATCCGGTGATCCGGCTGAAGGAGTGGTTGACCTTGAGGATGATGCCGTTGTGATCCATCACGATCAGCCCATCGTGGGTATTAAAGGCTACCTCGGCCAGCCGCAGGGCATCGTCGGTGGCGAGGCGCTTGAGCTCGATGGCTGCCCGCTCGTGCTGGCTGCTCAACAGATCCAGCAGCTGCTCGGGCTCCTCAAGAGGGGTATCGAGCAGCAGGGTGATCTGGCCAATGGGGGCGCCGCTCTGGCCATGGAGCGGAATGCCGATGTAGGCGCTGGCATTGAGGGCCAGCAGCCGGGTCGCCTTGGGATAGCGCACGGGCAGATCTTCCACATAGATGGCCTGACCGTGCTGGAACAGCTCCTGAGCGGGGCCGGGGTCGAGCTGGATGGGCTTGAGGGTGGAGCAGATCTCCTCGTTGATGACGCAGCGGGGGATGATCCAGAGATCCTGGCCGCGGGGTTGGAACTCGCCGATCCAGCCCACCCGGGCACCGCTGGCGCTCATGGCCCAGCTTACCAGCGTCTTGCAGTAGTCGATGCCGGTCTGCTGGTGCAGTTCGGGCGGGAGGGCCAGCTCGGCGCGGTGCTCTTCCGGTTGCGGTTGCCAGTGGCCGAGCAGCTGGGCGCTGCTGCGCACCAGCTGCAACATCTCCTCGCTAAGCGGGGTGGGATCGAGATACTCCAGACTCAGCACCCCGAACAGCTTGTCCTGCTCCAGCAGGGCACCATCAAGGCGTGAGCGCACACCGGCACTGGTCAGATAGAGGTGATTGCTCAGCATCGGCTGGTGGGCGGCCTCCGAGAAACTCAACGCTTTGCGGGTACGCAGGGCGCGGATATAGCGGCTGTCACCACGAATGGGGTAGAGCGCCTCGACCCCCAGGGTGAACACCGGGGTGAGTTGCTCGCTGCCGAGATCGCCGT